>JBKJRG010000454.1:0-3260 GCA_046594805.1 Opitutaceae bacterium
ACGCGAATTGGCGGCGAGCGTCTCGCGAAACATCAACCCCGCCTTCGCCCACGAATGGGTGTTCGTCAGGCTGGTGACCCGCGCGATGATTTCGCCGTCGCCCGTCCAGCTCTGGTAACGATACCGGAATTCGTCCGCGTTGTCCCAGATGTCG
Organism: Opitutaceae bacterium; assembly: GCA_046594805.1. Classification (GTDB taxonomy): domain Bacteria; phylum Verrucomicrobiota; class Verrucomicrobiia; order Opitutales; family Opitutaceae; genus ER46. Next base: position 155 of record JBKJRG010000454.1, read on the forward strand.
GCCCCGGAGCCAGTGAGGCTCACCGTGCCGCCGGACTCGGAAGCACTGCCCGCGGCCGCGACTGCGCCGATGTCGCTCGATTGCCAGGTGCCGCCCGGTGGCGGCGGCGGCGCTGCCGGCGTGGTCGCGGTGGCGGTATTGGAATAACCCGACGTCGCCGAATCCTGCACGGCGCGCACGCGGAAATAATAAGTCGTCGAGGCCGCCAGGCCCGCGCTCGTCGTCGTGGTCACATTCGCTCCCACGCTGCCGGCCGCCACAAACGTGGCGTTGTCTGTCGACCGCTCGATTTGAAAACCCGTCTCGTTGTTGGAATTATCCGTCCACGTGAGATTCACCGAGCTGGACGAAGCGGCGACAGCGCTGAGCCCGCTCGGAGCCGCCGGCGCAGTGGGTGGCGGCGGTGGCGGCGCCGAGCCCGAGGCGAGCGCAGCGGCTAGATTGAGCCGCCCGCCCGTGCGGGTCAGGCCGGTCAGGCCCGGGAGCGGATCGACTGTCGAAAGGATTCTTTGGATAATCTGCGTGTGGGTGTCGGCCGGGAAACGCGTCCACAGCAGCGCGCACGCGCCCGCGAGATGCGGCGCCGCCATCGAGGTCCCGTCGTTGTAACGGTAGTCCCGATCGTTGCCGGCCCAGGTCGAGAACACCGGCGCGCCGGGCGCCCCCAAATCGACGGACAGCGCGCCAAAGTTGGAAAAGCCGGCGCGAGCGTCGGTGCGATCCGTGGCCGCGACCGCGATGATATTATCGAAGTCATAGCTCGCGGGATAGAGCGGCGTGAGGTCGTTGTTGCTGTTGTCGTTGCCGGCGGCCGCGGTGACGATGATGCCCGCGGAGCGCAGGGCAGCGAACGCGTCCTGGAGTGCGACCGAGGTGAAGCTGTAATTTCCCCAGCTTGCATTGATGATTCGCGCACCCTTCAGGCGCGCATATTCGAGGCACTTAATCGCGTCCGATACGCTGTATACGCCGGACGGAGTGATGAACTTGCACGCCATAATCTTCACCTTCCAGGCGACGCCCGCGACCCCAACCGAATTATTTCCCACTGCGCCGATGATTCCGGCCACGTGCGAACCATGGCCCCAGTCATCCGCTGGATTCCCGCTGCCGTTCAGGACGTTGATGCCGTGCACATCGTCAACATACCCGTTGCCATCGTCGTCCACCCCATTGGTGCGTTTGTCCCGCCCGCTCGCGTCGAGACCCGACTCGCCTGGATTCACCCACATGTTCGCTGCGAGGTCCTCGTGCGTGTAACGCACGCCCGTGTCGATGACGGCCACGATGATGCTGGGTGCTTCACGCTGCAGATCCCAACCGGCCTCCGCCATGATGTCGGCGCCCACCACGCCACCATACGCGCCGGTATTGTGCAGATTCCACTGATCGCGGTTGCCGTAATGAAAATCATTCGGGGCGATCAAGGCCTGCAGCAGAAAATCCGGCTCCGCATACTCGACCAAGCCGCTTTGGCGATAGGCCGCCAATGCCGATGGCACGGAGAGTCCCGCCCGCAACCGGACCAGTTTGGCGCGGGGCACGTGAACAAAACGATGGGCCACGGCGCCCCCGATGGTGGCATGAAGTTGTTCCAGCCGCGTCTCATCCGCGCCCGGCGCGCTGCGCACGATAATCCGATCCGAGCGGTAAGCCGCGGGACCGGGTTGCCCAACCATTTGGGTACGACCGAGCACGGCGAGCAGCATCACCGCCCAAAACAGGCGGCCAAAACGCTCCCAAGCAGAACTCACGCTCCCCCCCGCAAGACCTTTTTCCATCGGACAGCAAGACCGCCGCCAGCTCCGTTTAATCCAGAGGTCTACACCCCAAATTCCGGGGCGACAAACCCCACTCCAGAATCCCCCCGGAGAAACCGTTACAAGGGCCCGCCGGATTGGGAACCGCGAGCCACGGGCACCACCACGACAGGGCGCAGCTTGGTCACCCGAACCGTCGTCGACAACACGGCACGCGGTGGCTCGAAACCCTCAATGTTCGGAAATTCATCCGTCGCCGAATTCATTTGTTCCGATGGGAATCCGGCGGGAGGGACTACTCCGAGCACGCGATAGATTTGATGCATCGTCGCCAAAGGTGCGGTAAAACCGTATCCCTTTTCGCTCTCCGCAATCGCGACGGCCTCCCATTGTTTCTCGGTGAGCGTCGCCCGCAGCAGTGCCTTGATGTCGAGGCCTTCCGGCCGAATCTTGAGAAAAAGTTGGCGCCAATCAGTTGAGGACATGGGCTGGAACCCGCTGAGAACGCCAAGATAGCACACCGCACAATCAGGCGATTCCCTACGTTGAGACCCCTGCGCGCCACGAACCGTGAGCGATCTCGCAGGCGCCAACATTTTTACCCTCGAAGATCAAAAGTTCGCCAACCCCCTTCATCCCCGCCAGCCCTTGCATGGCTCCACCTTAACGGAGCTTATCCAGCAACCTTACCCAAACATGACCCCGAAATGCCCGTTACCGGTGGCAAGTCGCTGCCACTGCCTTGTGTTCCTCCTCAGCGCTGCGGTCGCCGCATCGCTGTTTGCCCAACCCGCCCCCACCACGGCGGCCAGCCTCGCCCGCTACGACCGCAACAAGAACGGCGTGCTCGATCCGGACGAGTTGGCTGCGATGGATATCGCCGAACGGTCCGCGGCCCCGAAATCCGAAGCCATCATCCTCACTCCGTTCGAGGTGAGCACCGACAAAGATCGGGGTTATTTCGGAGGTAGCACGCTAGCGGGCGGCCGGGCCGACACGCCGCTGAAAATCACGCCGGCCTCGATTTCGGTCATGACCAAGGAATTCCTCGAGGATTTCAACCTCACGGACATGAACCAATCCCTGGCCTGGACGGTGGGCGCGGATGCGCCGACCGGCGGTGAATCGGGCGCCTTCGGCGGCAATCGATTTCAGACGAGTTTCCGCGGGGTCGACGGCAACGGCAATTTCCCCGTACGGAACGGCTCGATCAATTATTACGTGTCGGACACCTACAATTCCGAGCGCTTCGACTTTTCGCGGGGACCCAATGCGGCGCTCTTCGGCGACGGCGGTCCCGGTGGACTTCAGGGAAGCACGAGCAAACAGGCACGCCTCAACAGCCG
>JBKJRG010000474.1:0-6993 GCA_046594805.1 Opitutaceae bacterium
CAACACCGTGCCGTCCGTCATGGCGGAATTGTTGCGCGCGGGCGAACTCCCGGCCTCGGTCCTGACGGTGAATCTCGCGGGTGAGCCGCTTTCCCCGCAACTCGTCCACCAGCTTTATGCACAGCCGCAAATCCAGCGCGTGTTCGATCTCTACGGCCCGACCGAGTGCACTACGTACTCCACCTGTGCCCTGCGCGAACCCGCGGGCCCCGCGACCATCGGCCGGCCGATTGCCAACACCCAGATTTATATCCTCGACGCCCAGTTGCAACCCGTGCCCGTGGGCGTGATCGGCGAGCTTTGCATCGGGGGCGAGGGCGTGGCCCGCGGCTACCTGCGCCGGCCGGAATTGACGGCGGAGAAATTTATCGACGTTTCCTTCCAGCCCGGGCTGGTCGAGCGCATCTATCGCACCGGCGATTGCGCCCGCTACCGCACCGACGGCTCCATCGAGTACCTCGGCCGCCGGGATCATCAGGTCAAGATTCGCGGCTTCCGCATCGAACTGGGCGAAATCGAATCGGCCCTGCAGCAACATCCCGCGGTGCGCGAATGCCGCGTCATTGCCCGCGCCGAGGCCAGTGGCGACGCCTGCCTCGTGGCCTATGTGGTGCCCTACTCCGGCGATCCCAATCCGTCCGCGCTGCGCACCCACCTGCAACTGCGGCTGCCGGACTACATGGTGCCGTCAGCGTTCGTGATGCTGGAGAAGCTCCCCTTGACCCCCAACGGCAAACTGGATCGTGCCGCCCTCCCGGCGCCCACCGCCGCGCCGGTGTGCGCCGACCATGTCGCTCCCCGGACTGAAATGGAGGAAATCGTCGCCGAAATCTGGTGCGACGTGCTCGAACGCCCCCGGATTAGCGTGGAGGACAATTTCTTCGAGCTTGGTGGACATTCGCTGCTCGCCATGCGCGCGCTGTCGCGGGTCAACCAGCAGTTCGGCCTCGAGCTTTCGTTCCGCCAGTTCTTCAGCGCCCCCACCGTCGAGCGCTTCGCCCCACTGGTCGAGGCGGCGTTGATTGATGACATCTGCACGGCCGACCCCACGAATCGGACCCCCGCAGCGCCCAGGGTGCACGCCTTGGGGTTGTCGGCCCTCATGCACTCGCTCAATGAGCTGGGCGCCGTGAATTGGCTCCTATTCGCCTAGCAGCCCGTCGGACTTGCAAACGCACGCTTGGGGTTCGGCGCAAACAATTTTCTGCTATTCAGAGCGTAGTGAAGTTTCCGCCGACACGGAGCAGGCCGCCGGGATTCTGACCAATTGGCTTCCGTTCGGCGGAAAAAATCAGGAGGCTTTAGCCATGAAAACCCGCCCCTTTTTTGCCCTGCTCGCGTCCGTGTGCCTGGTGGCTCCCGCGCTCGCGGCCGATAATCAGCTGACCGCCGCAGAAAAATCGGCCGGCTGGAAACTCCTCTTCGATGGCGCGACCTTCAACGGCTGGCGCGGCTACAAGGCCAAGACGATGCCCGAGGCCGGCTGGGAAATCAAAAACGGCGAGCTGCGCACCGTGGCGAAGGTCAAGGGCAAGGAAATCATCACCGAACAGAAGTTCACCGATTACGAGCTGAGCTGGGAATGGCGGGTCGGCGAAGGCGGCAACAACGGGATCAAATATTTCGTGACCGAAGAGCGCTCGGGCGCGCCCGGGCACGAATACCAGATGATCGATGACCAGAAGCACCCGGACGGGAAGATGGGGCGCCACCGGCAGACGGCGTCTTTCTACGATGTGTTACCCCCGGCGGCCGACACGCCCTCCCGACCGGGCGGCCAGTGGAACACGTCGCGAATCCTGGTCCGCGGAAACCACGTCGAGCACTGGCTCAACGGCAAGCAGGTCCTGGTCTATGAACTCGGCAGCGAGGAAGTGAAAGCCGGCCTGGCGAAAAGCAAATTCAAGGGCTACCCCGATTTCGGCACGAAGATAACCGGACACATCATGCTCACGTATCACAACGACGAGTGCGCCTACCGGAACATCAAGCTCCGGGAACTGAAGTAGACTTGGGCGCAGGTTACACGAAGGCGCGTCAAGCTACGAAACGCGTCCTGCCTCGCACCTTTATTCGGCGGAAGGGCTTCCGGGGCGGGAACACCCGCACCGCCGACGCTACCATCGCAGGGATGAATCCCGACAAGCCGGTTCACGCGCGCAACGTCCCCACGCCCACCGATCGTCTGCGCAGTTCCGTGCCCCGGGAGGAAATCGCCCGGGCTGCGGAAAAATTGTGGCAGGACCGTGGCTGCCCGACGAGCAGCGACGACGCGATTTGGCTGGAGGCCGAGAGCAAGCTCAAGGCCGCGGCTGAATCCAAGCCGGTGTCGGGCACTCCCTCACGGCCCTTGGCCAGCGAACCCGCCCAGCCCGTTCGCGCGAACACCAAGAGCCGTGATCCCGCGGACTCCGCTGCCCAAACCCGCTCCGCCACTGACGCGAAAGCGAAGCAGAGCGGGGGCGAACTGCGGAACCAGTAGGAAGAGTTGAGCGTATCCGAGGTGGGGCCCGCTCTCCGAGCGGGCCTGAGTTCAAGTGAGAATTGCGATCTGGGCGGAAGTTGACGCTGGAACCCAAGCCGGCTCGGAGAGCCAGCCCCACCCATTTCCCAATGGTTCGTCATCCTGAGCGAAGGAATGACGGCCGTAAAAAATGGGGCGACGACAGAACCGCCCCCACCCTCAAACGCCCTTCCAACCTGCCGCCTACGCCGGCGCCCCGGGGATTTCCCGCACCTTCCCCAGTTCGCCGATCAGGTAGCACACCAGCGCAAACGCAATCAGGTGGATCACGGAGCACACCGCGAAGACCGGAGTGAACGACACGTTCTGCACCGTCCAGCCGATGAGCTGCTGCGTCACCACACCCGCCACGGCCCCGAGACAGCCACCGAGGCCGGTCACGGTGCCGATCACATGGGGCGGCAGCACTTCCGCGGGCAACGCCACGTTCAACCAGACGGTGTGGCAAAACATCATCACGGACATCAGCCCCACCGCGACGGCCGGATCCGGCACGCGCGTGATCAGGAAGCATGCCACCGGCATCGTGAGGGAGGCGACAAACATGCTGGTCTTGCGCCCGCGATTCAACGTCCAGCCGCGACTCACCAGCCAGCGCGGCACGGCGCCACCCACGATGTTGCCCACCGCGCCGGCGAGAAATGGAATCCAGCTGTACTTGCCAATGTCAGCCAGGCTGAACCCGCGTTCCTGCTGCAGGAATTTCGGGATCCAGAAAAAGAAGAAATAGGAAATCGGATCGGTCAGGACCCGCGCGAGGATGCAGCCCCAGACCTCCCGCATCGCGAGCAGTCGCTTGATCGACACCGGCTGCGCCGGCGGCCGCTCGGCTTCCCGACCCGCCTCAATCAGGGCCAGCTCCGCGGCACCGAGCCGCGGATGATCCCGCGGCAGCCGGTAGACCACCGCCCAAACCGCCACCCAAATCAGACCGAGCGCGCCGCCCACTACAAACGACCACCGCCAGCCCCAGGTGAGCGCGATCCAGGAAACCAGCGGCACGGCGATCGCCGAGCCGGCGGCGGTGCCGGCATTGAAAATCCCCACGGCGAGCGCGCGCTCGCGCAGCGGAAACCATTCCGCCGCCGCCTTCACTCCCGCGGGAAAATTAGCCGGTTCCGCGGCCCCGAGCAGGAACCGGAAGAGCGTGAAATGCAGCGCCGTCCGCGCAAAGGCGTTCAGCATGTTCACCACCGACCAGGCCGAGACGAAAATCATGAACGACCGCCGCGAACCCAGCCGGTCCACCAGCCGTCCACTCACCGCGTACATGATCGCATAGCTGCCCAGGAAGGCGGAGGTGATGTTGGCGTATTCCTGGGTGGAGATGTGCAGCTCGTCCTGAATCGTCTGCGCCAGCACTGACAGCGTTTGCCGGTCGAGATAGTTCAGCTCCGACGCCAGGCAAAGCATCCCGACCATGTACCAGCGCAGGCCGGGAATTTTTTTCGGGGCGGGTTTCAAGCCGGGATGAAGGTGGGTTTGGTCGTCCAGCGACCGGCGGCTAATCGTCCTGCCGCCGCCGGTTGCGCAAGGGTCCGCCCTCGTCCCGCGCCACCTCGATCTCGCCCTTGGCCAGCAGCGCCGGGGCCAGCCGCGCGGCAGATTCGGCATCCACATACACGGTCACATCCGAGTGGGTGCGCAGGATGGAGGCGGGCGCCAGCGGGGAAACCGATCCTTCCAGGCAACGCTTCAACGCCTCCGCTTTCCGCGCTTCGGGCACGGCGCAAATGATAATCCGCGCCTTCAGGATCTGCCGCACCGAAATCGAAATCGCCCGGTCCGGCACCTCGGCCAGGCTCTTGAACCAGCCCTCGCCCACCTGCTGGCGGCGGCAATTCTCATCGAGCCGTACGATCAGATAAGGGTTCTCCGACTGGAAATCCGCCGGCGGATCGTTGAAGGCCAGGTGGCCGTTTTCACCGATGCCCGCAAAGGCCACATCGATCGGCGCTGACGCCAGCTCGGCTCCCTCTTCGCGGCAGATACGCTCGGGATCGTTTTCCCCGTCCAGCAGATGATGGCGCCCCACCCGCACCTTGTTGATGAACCGCTCCAGCAAATACCGGCGGAACGAAGCCGGGTGATTCAACGGGAGGCCCACGTATTCATCGAGGTGAAACATTTCCACTTCGCCCCAGGCAATATCGCGTTCCTGCGTCAATGCCTCGAGCATTTCGAACTGGGACTTGCCCGTGGCCACGAGAATTCGCGCGGTCCCGCGCTCCGCGATCGCCGTGCGGATGGCACTGGCGCCTTGCACTGCCGCGGCGCGACCGAGCGCGGCCTTGTCCGGAAAAAGCCTGATTCTCATGGGGCGACGCTCATCTCCGACGATCGGACGGACGGAAGCAAACCTGCTTTCGCACCGGCGGCGAACATCGCCGTTGATCGTCGCTGGGAAAAACGCCAGGCGCCACCCCGGAGCGGCGGTTTTCAAACCGCCGTCAGGACGGGCTGGCCTTCGAGCTCCGATCGGTAGAACCTGCCTCCCTATGAATCAGTTCGACCTGAAGGGGAAAACCGCAGTCGTCACCGGCGCCGCCCGGGGAATCGGTCTGGCGGTGGTCCAGCGGCTGCTCGCCTCCGGGGCACGGTGCAGCCTCTGGGACAACGATGCCGCCGCCCTCGCCCGCGCCGCCCAGAGCCTCAACGCGGCCGAGCGGGTGATGACCGTGACGGCCGACATCACGGACGAAGCTGCGGTCACTGCCGCCACGGCGGCGACGCGCGCCCAGTTCGGCGGGGTGGACATCCTCGTCAACAACGCGGGGATCGCCGGGGTGTCGAAAAAACTCTGGGAGTGCACTCCGGCCGAATGGCGCGCGGTGATGGAGCTCGATTTGTTCGCCGTGTTCCTCTGCTGCCGCGCCATCGTGCCGCTGATGTTGCCGCGCAACGCCGGGCGGATCGTCAATGTGGCGTCGATTGCGGGCAAGGAAGGCAATCCCAACGCGTCACATTACAGCGCAGCCAAGGCCGGCGTGATCGGACTCACGAAGTCGCTCGGCAAGGAGCTCGCGACCACCGGCATCCGCGTGAACTGCATCACTCCGGCGGTGATCGAGACGGAAATCCTAAAGCAAATGTCCAAGGAGCATGTGAACTACATGCTCTCAAAAATCCCTATGGGCCGACCCGGGACGGTGGAGGAAGTGGCCGCGCTGGTGGCGTGGCTCTGCTCTGACGAATGTTCGTTCAGCACCGGGGCGGTGTTCGACATCTCCGGCGGCCGCGCGACGTATTGAGTGGCTGCGGCTTCCAGCCGCAGATTTTCGCACGACCCGCTGCGGCAGGATGCTGCGGCCACTTATCGCGTGGCCGGCAGCGGCGCGGGCGATTCCTCCGCCTCCAGCGGCGTCACCGGATCGATGAAGAGCCAGAAAAACGCGCCGAGGAAATAAATCACCGAGGAAATGGCGAACACGAGTTCCCAATTCTTGGTGGTGACCTGCAGGATGTAGCCGACGACGAACGGTCCGGCCATCCCGCCAAAATTGCCCATCATGTTCATGCTGCCAGAGACCGTGCCGGCGTATTTTCCCCCGATATCCATGCACGTGGCCCAACTGCCGGGCATGGTCAGGTCGTTGCAGAAACTCGCCATGCCCATGGCGAACATCGCGAGCAGGGGATCCTTGATGTAGAAGGAAGTCATCAGCAACGCCGATGCCCCGGTGAAGCCGATGACACCAAAAGTCCGCCGCACCACCACCACGCGGCTGCCATTGCGAAGCAGACGGTTGGAAATCAGGCCGGACACCAGCGAACCGAAGCCGCCAAAAAAAAGCGGAATGCCAGCCAGCGCCGCGGCCAGGACCTTGATGGTGAGCTCCGGGCTGAGCGAACCTTCCAGCAGGTTGGCCAGCCAGTTCATGAACGCGTTGGATTTGATATCCATGTTGCGCACGTCCTTCAGGTAGGTCGGCAGCCAGGTGACGTAGAAATACCAGCCGTAGCTGAGGCAGAAATACTGCCCCCAGAGCAGCCACATCGTCGGACGCGTCACCAGTTTTACCCAAGGGACATTGCCGTGTCCGCTCACGTTCTGCTCGTTCTCCTTGAGCAATTCGAGCTCCGCGGCGTTGACGCCTTTGTGATCCCGCGGGTTGTCGCGAAACCAAATCCAGAAGATGACGACCCACACGACACCCAACGCGGCAAAAATCTGGAACGCGACCCGCCAGCTCACGAACGCCATGACGGCCACGACGAGCAGCGGGGTAAAGGCCCCGCCCCAGCGGGCGCCCATCCACATCAGTGCTTGCGCCCGGGTGCGCTCATTCTTGGGCAGCCACGTGCTGAATGCCTTTGTCAGGTTGGGGAAACAGCCCGCCTCGCCCGCGCCAAACAGGAATCGCGTGATCCACATCGAGGCGTAGCTCCACGCCCAACCGGTGGCCGCCGTGAAAAATGACCACCACAGCACGACGCGCACGAGCACCTTGCGCGCGCCGATTTTGTCG
>JBKJRG010000822.1:0-5960 GCA_046594805.1 Opitutaceae bacterium
CAAGTTTTCTCCACGAGCGTGTGCGCCACCGGTCGGCCACTGTCGCCCAGGAAAACCACTGTCATTCCGGGGCGCAGCGCCGACATCTCCATGCGTTCCAGCACCAGAACGGTCTGATCGCGATAAAGGGGCAGCATCGAATCACCCCGCCCAATCACCACATCACGGTCAGGGCGGCCAGCCACGTACTGTTCCGCGAGCCGCCACGCATCGTGCGGCGACACTTCCAGTGCCTGTGGGGAAAGATGCGTCGCCAAGGCTGCAGCCGCCGCACCACCATTTCCTGCGGCCCGCAAAAGCGGAGCAGCCAGGACGAAGAAGAGAAGCGTTACAGGCCCGGATACCCGGTGAACGATGTTGCTGGAAAACATCTCCGCCACTCTAGCCATGCCAGCGGCTTGCGGGAATAGGGAGACCGCACCCTTTTATCCGGCAAGAACACCTAGGCGCGAACGGGTGGCGGGAAAAGCGCTGCGGCTCGATGCAAAGTTTGGCCTGGCCCATAACAATCTCGGGAGCGCCTTGGCGCGCAGCGGACAAACTGCCCAGGCCCGCGAGCATCTCCTCCACGCGCTGGCCTTGAAGCCCCCGCTCGCCCCGGCCCATAGCAATTTCGCCGGCCTGTTCCTCTCCGCCCGGCCAGCTCCGGGAGGCACACCACCACGCCGGTGAAGCGCTGCGCTTCCAGCCTGATCAGGCGGGCCTCTTTCCAAATCCACGTATTTGTAGGTAGCGAGCTTGCTCGCGCTCCGAGGGCGCCAGCAGGCTGGCTGCCGATAACTGCCATTGCCTATTGCAGCTTCACCGGCAGCGCGCGCACCCGCGCAATCAACTCGTCGAAGAGTGCACCGGTGGCCTGGCTCTTGATGTCCGCCCCGGGCTGGATGGTCTTGAGGGGCGTGAAATCCTTGAGCACGGCGCAATAGTCGTTGTTCACCATGATGCCGAGGAGCTCGCCGGTCTTGGCAAACACCAGGTCGCCGCGCTTCGGGGCGAAGTCGCCAAACATCCGCTTGAAAAGCCGGTTGTCCACGCGGACGAAGCCCGCGTCAGCCGGGTCGAGCTTGAAGCTCACCTCACCATAACCGCGGCCACCGCCGTCGATCAATACCGCCTCGGAAAACTTGAACGGATCCGCCGCCAGCGGATAAACCTTCGCGCCCAGCGCCGCCGCTTGCGCTGCGTCCACCGGCAGCGCCACCACGCGCGGATCGCGCGCGAGGAACTGCACGGCACGGGCCGGGAGCCGGGCGCCGCCCGACTTGGAGAGTTCCACGCTCAGGCTTTCCCAGTCGATGCCGTTTTCACCCAGTGAAAAAACCGTGTCGCCGATATGCAGCAGCGCGTACACCTGCCTGCCGTCCGTGATCAGGACGGTGCTGGCCTCCTTCGTCCGCGCGGGCGAGCCAAGGAAGACCTTGCGAGTCGCATTGAAATTCGCGGTCACCCGGTTCGCCAGGTAGTCGTTGAACAGGACATTCGCGTTGACCGGCCGGTTTTCGCGAATCTCCTTGGTGAGCTCGCCGGATTTTTCCGCGAGTTGCCCCACCCCCTGCGCCAGCTGCGTATTGGCCTCCTGCACCTTGATCCGTTCGGTGCGCTCCACCTCGACCTGGCCCTTCAACGTGTCCGCGGTTTCGCGCAGGTTCTTTTTCTCCTGCTCCGCCACGACCACGGCCAGGGTGAGCCCCTGGATCTGGCGCTGCGAATCCGTCTGTTGTTTCTGCAGGGCGGCAAGTTCGCGCGCCTGCCGCGCGGCCTCGGCCTGCTTCTCGGCGAGCTCGCGCTGGATCTGCGCGAGCTGCTCCTTGGTCAGAGTCGCCTCCTGGGTGGCAGCGGACATTTTTTGCGAAAGATCGGCCGCGGCCCGTTGCGTTTCGGTCAGGGTGGCGGCCACTGCATTGCGCTCCTGGGAAAGCTTGGCGCGCTCCGCCTGCAATTGCGTGAGGCTCTGCTCGCGCGCGGCCAGGGTCGAGTCGGCGGTGGAAAGCTTCTGGGCCAGCTCGTCGCGCACCTGCTTTTCGTCGGCCAGCGACACCCGCATCATCTCGACCAGATCCTGTTCCTTCGTCGAGGCATTGGCCGCCATTTCGGGAACCGGCGGCTGCTTCGGCCGCGGGGGCTCCGCCGTCTCCCAGCGAGTGAGCGCCAGCAGCGTCAGCAGCAGGAAATCGCAGAGAATGAGCAGCAGCGTCTTGTTCATAGGGCACCGGAACCGCGCGCGGATGGGAGGGCCGGCTCGTTGGCGTCGCGGAGGGAAGCGGCGACCTGGCCTTCGAGGATGAGCTGGCGCTTGTAGGGGCGCACGTGGAGGATTTTGACGAGGGCAACACAGGTGATGCCGAAGAGATTCGAGGAGAAGGCCGCGAGGAGATTGGCCTTCGCCACGCCCAGCGTAATCAGGACCATCGCGGCCGCAGTGCCACCGATGCCCACATAGAGCCCGAGATCGAAGAGGTTTTCCTCGTTCTCCATCAGCCGCAATTTCACGAGCGGCGACACGTTCCGCTGCGCCACTTCGCGAATTTTGCGCAGGCAGAGGAAATAGACGGCGATCTGCAGCACAGCGAAGACGGCGATCGAAATAAGGTTGGTGGGTTCCATGTTAGCGGTGGGTTGGGGATCGGCAGTAGCGACGACGTTGGAAAAGACCAGAACCGGCCGGCGGATCTGAAATTCAGAGGCCGGCGCGGCCTGGAGCAGAAAAGGTTCGGTGACGACCAGCAGCAGCACCGCGGTCAGGATGGCGAGCACGCTCGACTTCATATGGCCGAAGCCCGGCGACCAGCCTGTCCGGCCCGATGGGCCGACGACCCAGCGGTCGAGTCCGCGCAGGAGGAGCCACATCCCGACAAACACGCCGATATATTTCAGAGCCAGCAGCAGCTGGGGGTGCGTCAGCGCCAATTCCGCCGCGGCGCTCAAGGCCGGCGTGGCGGTACGGTTGACGGGCACCTTGCGCAGCATCAATTGCCGGACGGCGCCCTGCCCGTGGCCCAGCGCCAGCGTCAGATCCTCCATCCCGGCCTTGCCAAACTCGATCAGATAAATCGCCACGCGATCGGCCGAATCGGAAAACAGCGCGGCGGCATAAATGAGCGGGAGCTGATCGGGGGTGACGCGGGCCAGGTGCGCGTACTCGCCGACCGTTTTGGGGCTGTCCGTGCGCCGGAGCAATTCGGCCAACTGGGCCCAATCCAGACGCCGGCCGAGCGCCAGCAGGTCGATGAAGAACGGCTCGAGGTCACCGAGCTCCTTCCGGGCCAGCGCGTTTTCGGCGAGGTTGCGCAGATCGCGCTGGAGCGGCGACGAGAGGTGCCCGCCCTGGTACAGCAGTCCCGTCAGCAGAATGAGCGCATCAAGCGGCTGGCCACCCGGCCGCATGGCCGGCACGAAGCGGCCCGTCGCCGTGAGGTCGCGCAGCTTTAGCAGCGACTGGACGCCCTCGGAGCCGGATTTCTCGAGATAGGTGCGCAACGTCAGGCGGGCTTTTTCCGGGATGAAGAAAGTGAGGACGGGCGTGCTGCCTTTCTTCGCCGGGGCGGCACGCAGGTTGAACAACGGATCCAGGAACGGATCCCAGCCGCCCCACGCGACGATGCCGGGTTGGCGCGCGCTGAATTGCTCGAGCCGCTCGGCGAGCGCGGGGGCGCGCGGATCGTTCGTCGCCCGCGCGGCGGCCAGGATCAATGTGGCGGGCCCGATTTTTTCCACGTCGACCAAATCGCGACCGTAGCCGCCCAACGTGGGGGTGCGCGCACCTGCCGCCCGAAGCAACGCGGGGCTGACGGACTTCAGGTTGACCGGAAGCATCCACGCGCCCGCGGCAATGAGGAGACCGAGCACCACCAGTACAGGAGCGGTGAGAGGGCTAAACGGCCTCGGTTGCGGGGGCGAAACGGTCATCAATCAAATGGGGCGAAGTATTTATTTGCCCACGTGAATGCGCAACCCACGCTGGCATTTCACCGACCGATGTCCCTGCGAATTGTTCACTATAACGAACCTGTTTTACACGCTAAGGGCGAGAAAGTTGCCTCATTTGACGCCGCCTTGGCGGGCCTGGCAAACGCGATGATTGAGACGATGCATGACGCGGGTGGAATCGGGCTGGCCGCCCAGCAAATTGGGCGCCCGCTTCAGCTCTGCGTGGTGGATATGCGGGAATCGGAGGCCGAGTTTTCCTGGGAGCTCGATGGCGCCCGCCCGCCGCTCGATTTGTTCATGCCCATGGTGCTGGCCAACCCGCAAGCGACGATCAAACCGGGCACCCCGGTAACGCTCTACGAGGAGGGCTGCCTTTCCTTCCCCAAGATCCGCGCGAATGTCAGCCGGCAGGACGACATCACGGTGAAGTTCCAGGACGAACGCGGGGTGCGTCACATCCTGTCCTGCAACGGCCTCCTCGCCCGCTGCATCCAGCATGAAATCGACCACCTGAACGGGGTGCTTTTCATCGAGCGGATGGACAAGAAAACCCGCGCCACGATCGCCGAGGTGGTCAAGGCGCTCGCCAAGGAAACCAAGTCCAGCGTAAAGAAGTGACCTTGATCTGCACCGCGCGAATTAATCATCGCCTCACGCCACGGCCGCCGTGGGAAATGACGGGCCGTTGCGCTCTTGCGGCCGTGGCGTGAGGCTAAAAAAATCCCATGGCACAAAAAGCTGACGGCATGAATTACGCCCCGCAGGGCAAACCGAGCCCGGTGGTCAAACCCGGCGAATTCGTTTTCGCCGCCGCCCATCTCGAACACGGGCACATCTACGGCCAGTGCAACGGGCTGCTCGAGGCCGGCGCCGAGTTGAAGTGGGTGTACGATCCGGATGAAAAGAAAGTCGCCGCCTTCGCGGCGAAATACCCGCAGGTGAAGGTGGCGCGCTCCCTGGATGAGATTCTCGAGGATGGGAAAGTGCATCTCGTGGCTGCGGCGGCCGTCCCCTGCGACCGCGGACCGATTGGCTGCCGCGTCATGGAGGCGGGCAAGGACTACTTCACGGACAAGACGCCTTTCACCTCGCTCGCCCAGCTCGACCAGGCGAAAGCCGTCGTGGCCCGCACCGCCCGGAAATACATGGTGTACTTTTCCGAGCGGCTCCACGTCGAGGCCGCGATGTATGCGACCGATCTGATCGCGAGCGGTGCGCTCGGTCGCATCATCCAGGTAATCGGGCTGGGACCGCACCGATTGGGGAAAGCGAACCGCCCCGCCTGGTTTTTCGAGAAGGCCAAGTTCGGGGGCATCCTCACCGACATCGGCAGTCACCAGTTCGAGCAATTTCTCGCCTACACGGGTGCGACTGACGCGACGGTGACGCAGGCGGCGGTCGGCAACTTTGCGAATCCCGACAAACCCGAGTTCGAAGACTTTGGCGAAGCTTCCCTGCTGGGTGACAACGGCTCGTCGAATTACATCCGGGTCGATTGGTTCACGCCCGATGGGCTCGGCACGTGGGGCGATGGCCGCACGGTCATCCTCGGAACCAAGGGCTATGTTGAATTGCGCAAATACGTCGATGTCGCCCGCGACAAGCTCGGCGACCACGTCTACATCGTCGACGACCAGGGCGAGCGGCACCTCAACGTCACGGGCCAGGTCGGTTTCCGTTTCTTTGGCGAATTGATCCTCGATTGCCTGCAGCGCACCGAAAAGGCGATGACCCAGGCCCATGCCTTCAAGGCCGCGGAGCTGTGTCTGCGGGCGCAGCTGGCGGCGCGGAAAATAGCCTAACCGTTTTAACTTATCCGATGCCCTCAATCGCCACGCGCACGGGAGATGACGGCACGACCAGCCTGCTCTATGGCCAGCGGGTGCCGAAGGACCATCCGCAAATCGAGGCGGTGGGTGCGCTCGACGAGCTGAACGTCGCGCTGGGGTGCGCGCAGCCTCGTCTCGGCTGTCCCCCGTCAACAGCGGTTGCACGCACCCCAGCGCGACGTTCAGCTCGTCGAGCGCGCCCAC
>JBKJRG010000850.1:0-2559 GCA_046594805.1 Opitutaceae bacterium
TGGGGTAGGGGAAGGGCAGGGTCGGGCGATGGGGTCAGGTTGCTAATCTATCACTTGACGTGACCCCATCGCCCGACCCTGCCCTTCCCCTACCCCACCCCGTGCATTCCCGGTGAAGGGAACTACTCGTTCTTCTTTTATTGGGCCACCTATTTCACCAACCTCGGCCTCCTCCGTTAAGGGACGCCATGTGCCGATTGATGGTCGTGAGCATCGAGGGCGCAATGAGCTTCTGTTCGTGCTCCGCGGTCTTCACCGCCCAGTAGGCCGTCACGGCTTCGTCCAGCGGCTTTTGGTGCGTCGGCTCCCGGTAGTTGGTCAGGGTGTATTCAGCGCAGAACGAGAGCGAACGCGCGCTCCCGGTCAGGCGGCGGAAAACGGCCCCGGCTTCCCGCAACTGCTCATCCACTAGAAAAGTGGTTACGGATCGTAGCCCGGCTGTGTTCTGAACGGCTTTGAGTTCGAGGGAGGCCTTCTCGGCGGCAGCCTCTTCCTTGGACTTGTAGTTTTTACGAATACGGAAGCCGTGGAGCCGCCAGCCGGTGACACGCCAGGAAATCACGCCGTTTCGGTTTTCGAAGCGGCGGACGACAAACGAATTTTCGTGGTTCATGCTGAGGTTGCCACGTCAACTGGCAACCTAGCGTCAGGTTTTTGCTCCTCAGAGGATAAAAATGGCGGAGAGGGAGGGATTCGAACCCCCGGTTCCCTTGCGGAAACACGCGCTTTCCAAGCGCGCGCATTCGACCACTCTGCCACCTCTCCGGTGACGCCGCACGACCTTCACGAGAGGGCCGCCGACGGGCGAAGGGCCAAGAAATGCCGCGTCCCCGCAGGGGTCAACACACGAATTGCCGCCGAATTCGCCCAGCGGCGCGCGGCGACCCCACTCGAGTGATCGCCGCACTCGTAGGCCGGGCCAGCGCCTGAATTTCCAAAACCTCCAGGGGCGGTTCGCGCTGGCGCGCATCGCCACGTGTGCTAGGACAGCCCCGTGGACTTGACGAATCCGGAGCCCGGCGTTGCGACTCATCCGCGCCCGCTGCGGTTGTGGCCGGGGGTCGTGATTGTCGTCGTGCAGTGGGGGCTGCGGTTCGGAGTACCCTCGTCGCGCCAGAGGCCACTCCTTTAGGGGTGCTGGCGGGAATGGTGGGCGGGCTGGCCATCATCGTGTGGTGGCTTTTCTTCAGCCGGACGTGCTGGAGAGAGCGGCTGGGAGCCATCGTCGTGATGATCCTCGCGATGCTCGTGACCCGAAGTCTCGTCCATCCCTCGATCGCGACGGGCATGATGGGCTTCATGTTGCTCGTCTATGCCATCCCGGTGCTGAGTCTCGCGTTGGTCGGCTGGGCCGTGGCGTGCCGCAATCTCTCCGCCCGCCCGCGCCGCGCGTGGATGCTGGTGATTCTTCTGCTGGCGTGCGCCGGATGGACGCTGGTCCGGACGGGTGGCTTTACCAGCACCCTCGATCATGATTTTGCGTGGCGGTGGGCGCCCACCCCGGAAGATCGGCTCCTCGCGCAATCCGCCCTCCCCTCACCGCCGGGAAAGGCGGGGGCGGGTGCGGTCGCGCCGTCACCGGAAGCGGCGCCCGCAGCCCCGAGCTGGCCGGGATTTCGCGGACCGTCGCGCGACAGTGTCGTGCGCGGCGTAAAGGTTGAAACCAACTGGGCGGCGTCGCCGCCCGTGGAGTTGTGGCGATGGAAAGTCGGGCCCGGCTGGTCGTCCTTCGCGGTCAACGGCGGACTGGTTTACACCCAGGAGCAGCGCGGCGAGGAAGAGGTCGTCGCCTGCTACCACCTGGCTACTGGTGAACCGGTGTGGCTCCACCGGGATGCGGCGCGCTTCTGGGAATCCAACGCGGGCGCGGGCCCGCGCGGGACGCCGACCTTGCATGAAGGCCGCGCCTATTCCCTGGGGGCGACGGGCATCGTGAACGCGCTCGACGCCCTGACAGGTGCCGTGATTTGGACGCGTAACGCGGCGAGCGATACGAAGAAAAAAGCGCCGGAATGGGGCATCTCGAGCTCCCCGCTGGTGATTGACGACCTGGTCGTGGTGGCCGTCACCGGCACCCTGGCGGCCTACGAGCGCGCCACCGGCCAGCCCCGCTGGTTCGGCCCCGCCGACGGCAACAGCTACAGCTCGCCCCACCTGCTGGAGATCGACGGCGTCCGGCAGATCCTGCTGATGAGCGGGACGGGCGCGACCAGCGTGGCACCCGCCGACGGCAAGGTGCTGTGGCAGCACGGCTGGAAGGGTTTTGCCATCGTACAGCCGGCGGAGATCGCGCCAGGCGACCTGCTGATCAGCACGGGCGATCGCATTGGTGCGCGCCGGATCCAGGTGGCGCAAAAGGAAAATACGTGGACGATCCGCGAGCGTTGGACGTCGACCCGGTTGAAAGCCTACTTCAACGACTATGTCGTGCATCGCGGCCATGCCTATGGCTTCGACGGCGGGATCCTCGCGTGCGTCAACCTGGAGGACGGCGAACGCAATTGGAAAGGCGGCCGCTACGGCAGTGGCCAGCTCCTCCTGCTGGCCGATCAAGACGTG
>JBKJRG010000002.1:0-14095 GCA_046594805.1 Opitutaceae bacterium
ATGTGGCTCAGCGTCTTCAGGTCGGGGGTCTTGATCCAGAGATTCACCGACTGGCTCTGGTCGATCCACTTCTGGCGGCGGGCGGCGGCGTCCAGAATCCACTTGGGATCGATGTCGAAGGCGGTGAGGTACTTTGCCTTCAGGTCGCCGGGGATCCGCTCGATGTCCTTCAGCTCGCCGTCGAAGTACTTCAGGTTGTCGATCATGTCCTGGTCCCAGAGTCCGCGGGCCTTGAGGTCCTTCACGAGGAAGGGATTCAGGACGATGAACTCGCCGGAGAGGTTGGATTTGACGAAGAGGTTCTTGTACGTGGGCTCGATGCAGGGCGAGGTCGCCGTGATGTTCGAGATCGTCGCGGTGGGCGCGATCGCGAGGCAGTTCGAGTTGCGCATGCCTTGCTTCGCGATCTTGGCGCGGATCGGCGTCCAGTCCATCTTGCCGCCGCGGGGGACTTCGACTTCCACGCCGCGTTCCTTCTCGAGGAGATCGAGCGTGTCCTGCGGGAGCAGGCCGCGGTCCCACTTCGAGCCCTTGTAGGTCGAGTAGGCCCCACGCTCGCCGGCGAGATCGGAGCTGGCCTCGTAAGCATAATAAGCAATCGCTTCCATCGCCTCGTCGTTGAACTCCACCGCCTCGGTCGACGCGAAGGCGTGGCCGCGGAGGTAGAGCGCGTGCGC
This sequence comes from Opitutaceae bacterium, assembly GCA_046594805.1. Classification (GTDB taxonomy): domain Bacteria; phylum Verrucomicrobiota; class Verrucomicrobiia; order Opitutales; family Opitutaceae; genus ER46. The sequence continues at coordinate 678 of JBKJRG010000002.1, forward strand.
GAGGCCCATCACGCCGAGTCCGATCGGGCGGTGGCGGAGGTTCGAGCGCTTCGCGGCCTCGGTCGGGTAGAAGTTGATGTCGATCACGTTGTCGAGCGCGCGGACGGCCGTGCGGATCGTCTCGCGCAGCTTCGCGTGGTCGAGGTTGCCCTTGGCGTCGAGGTGCGTCTCGAGGATGACCGAGCCGAGATTGCAAACGGCAGTCTCGTCGTTGGAGGTGTTGAGCGTGATCTCGGTGCAGAGATTCGACGAGTGGATCACGCCGACGTGGTCCTGGGGCGAGCGGATGTTGCAGGGATCCTTGAAGGTGATCCACGGGTGGCCGGTCTCGAAGAGCATCGAGAGCATTTTCTTCCAGAGCTCGAGCGCCTCGACCTTCTGGCCGGAAATCTTGCCCTCCTCGGCGAGCTTCTCGTACTCGAGGTAACGCTTCTCGAACGCCTGGCCATAGAGCTCGTGGAGATCCTTGACCTGATTCGAGCGGAAGAGCGTCCAGGACTGGCGGGCCTCCATCCGCTTCATGAACAGATCGGGAATCCAATTCGCCGTGTTCATGTCGTGCGTGCGGCGGCGGTCGTCGCCGGTGTTCTTGCGCAGCTCGAGGAACTCGAAGATGTCGTTGTGCCAGGTCTCGAGGTAGGCGCAGCCGGAGCCCTTGCGCTTGCCGCCCTGATTGACGGCGACGAGCTGGTCGTTGTGCAGCTTCAGGAACGGGATGACGCCCTGCGACTCGCCGTTGGTGCCCTGGATGTGCGCGCCGGTGCCGCGCACCGCGGTCCACGAGCCGCCGAGGCCGCCGGCCCACTTGGCGAGGAAGGCGTTTTCGGCGATGCCGCGGTACATGATGCCCTCGAGCGAGTCATCGACGTAGTAGAGATAGCAGGACGACAGCTGCGAGTGGAGCGTGCCCGAGTTGAAGAGGGTCGGCGTGCTGCTGCAAAAGCGGCGGCTCTTGTAGAGCTCGTAGAGGCCGGTGATCTTGGCCTCGCGATCGCCGGGCTCGTCGAGGAACAGGCCCATCGACACCCGCATCCAGAAGAACTGCGGCGTCTCGATCCGACGCGAGGGCTTCGTGGTCTTGTCGATGATCAGGTAGCGATCGTACATCGTCTGGATGCCGAGGAAGTCGAACTCGAGGTCGGACGAAGGATCGAAGGCAGCGCCGAGCCGGGCGAGGTCGAAGTCGAGGAGCCGCGGGTTGAGCCGCTTGATCGCGACGCCGTGCTCGAGGTATTTCTTGAAGGCGCGCTGGTGCGCGGTCTTCAGGGCGCCGATGCCATCGCGCGTGATATCCCAGCCGAGGACCTCCTCGTAGATATAGGTGAGCTGGATCCGGCCGGCGAACTTGGCGAAGTCGGCGTCCTTCTCGATCAGGGTCTTCGAGTTGAGGATGATGGTCGCGTCGAGGTCCTTTTGGGAAATCTGATCGTAGACGGAGCGACGGAGCTCGGCCTCGATTTCGTCGTTGGAAAGGTGGAGGTCGAGGTTGATCCGGGCGAACTCGATCCGTTTGCGGAGGTCGGCGCCGTCCCAGAAGGTGTTGGTGCCGTCGGTGCCCTTGATGACGATCATCGAGGCCTGGCCGGGGGCGATCTCGACCGGGAAACCGGTGTCGCCGGCGGCGGGCTCGAGGCCGGCCTCGCGGGCCACGGCGCGGGTGGCGCGGAAAAGAATGTAGGCCTCGGCGACCTTGTAGTGGCCGGCCTTCATGATCTCCTCCTGCACCATGTCCTGGATTTCCTCGATGTGGACGAAGGACTGCTTGGAAGCGTGGACGCGCGCGATGACGGCCTTGGTGATCGCGACGGCCGGGGCGGAATCGCGCTGGAGGGATAGGAAGGTCTTGCGGATGGCGATCTCGACCTTCTGCTCGCTCCACGGGACGACCTGGTTGTTGCGACGGATGACGCGGAGGCTGGACTGGGCGGCGGACTCGCGGTCGATGGAGATTTTGCGCGCGCGATTCAGGAGGAGGCTCTTGGCGACAAAGTAGGCGTTGTTGTCGACGAGGGTTTTTTCGATGAGCTCGTAGAGATCGTTGAGTGAAATGCGGAGCGGCGAGTGGGTGCGGGCGAGGTTGCGGAGATTGGCGGCGACCTCGCGGCAAATCTTGGCGACCCAGGCGCGGTTCTCGTCGGTGAAGATTTCCTTCTCGCCCTTGGCGAGCTGCACGTTGGTGAAGGCCTTGCCCAAGGTGTCGGCGACCTCGGCGAGCACGAACCGCTCCTCGCCGTGGGGGCAGAGGAGGACGATGGCGGGGAGCTCAATCACCTCGCCGTTGAGAACATCGCGCCAGGCGTAATGCGGCTTTTGCTCGACGGGCGTGTGGACGGTGCGTTTGAGGGCGAGATCGTGGGCGACGGAAGGATGGGACATGGCGGGGAGGACGGGAAAATTTCGGATTTCGGATTGCAGAGTCGGGAAACCGGAAACCGGAAAGCGGAGACCGGAAACCGGAAACCGGAGACAGAAGAATCGGAGGCGTGCGGTACGCCCAAGGCGCGCCGCGAGAGGAAAGAATTAAACTGAGGTGGGGGCCGGCGCCGGGGGTAAGTCGGCGTGCCGCGGAAGCGATGCGTGGGGGTGGCGCGGACGAATCAGACGGAAGAACGAATGAGAGGGAGCGTTAGTGCGAATTCCGGTTTCCGGTTTCTGGTCTCCGGTTTCCGGTTTTCACCACTCAAAGCTCGTCGTCGTGGGCTACGTTGAGGGAGGAGGCTTTTTGATACTCGGTGACGCGACCCTCGAAGAAGTTTTGCTCCTTCTTGATGTCCATCATCTCGGCGAGCCACGGCAGCGGATTTTTCACGCCGGCAGCGAGGGGGGCCAGGCCGACGCCTTCGAGGCGACGGTCCGCAATAAAGTCGATATATTGGGTGAAGTCCTCGGCACTGAGGCCGACCGAGTTGACGGGCAGGCAGTCGCGGATGAATTCCTTCTCGAGCGCGACGGCCTCGGCCATGAGCGCGCGGAGCTCGTCCTTGAACTCGGCGGTCCAGATGTCGCGGTTCTCCTCGACCAGATCCATGAAGAGATTCCGGAAGACCTCGATGTGGTTGGATTCGTCGCGGAGCGTATAACGGAACATCTGGCCGATGCCGGGAAACTTGTTCTGGCGGTACAGCGAGAGGACCATGCCGAAAAGGCCGTAGAACTGGGTGCCTTCCATGCACTGGCCAAACACGAAAATGTTCTTCGCGAGCAGCCGCTTGTTCTCCGGGAGGGTGAGGTCCAGGTCACGGCGCAACTCGCGGGAAACCTTGGTGACGAACTCGTTCTTGCGCAGAATCGTGGGGATATCCTCGAACATCGCCTCGCACTCGTGCGGATTGATCTGCAGCGACGAGATCATGTAGAGCAGCGAGTCGGCGTGGATGTTTTCCTCGTGCGCGTGGCGGCCGAGGACCAGCTTGAGCTCGGGGGCGGTGACCAGCTCGCGGACAACGTGCTGGATGTTGTCACCGACGATGCCCTCGGCGGCCGAGAAATAGCCGATACCCATGCGGATAATCCAGCGCTCGGCGTCGGAAACGACCTTCTCGTCGCGCCACTGCTCGATATCCTTGCCCATGGGGATGTCCTCCGGCTCCCAATGGTTAGCCTTCATGGTCCGGTAGAGGTCGTAGGCCCACTGGTATTTCAGGGGCAGAAGGTTAAAGCACATGGTCTGGCGACCGTTTATGACCTTCTTGGCGGCAAAGGCGGCTTCGGCCTTGGTTTGATCGAGGACGAATGTCTTGGATCCTACCTGAAACGTTTTGTGCATGGGCTGACGGGGACGGCGGAAAAGAGGAAACGGCTAGAAGAAGAAACGGGGGAAACCCGGTGGGCGAAGCCAGAAAGAAGAAACGGCAGAAAGAGGGAGAAACGAGGGGCTCGGTGGCGGATGGAAATGGCGGCGGACGTGGTTCGAAAGGCGGGTTTTCTGGGGTAAAAAACCGGCTGGCGAACCAAAGTTGTTAGCAGTTATTAACCGGTTACTGACCACTACAGGGAGTGGTCAAAGGACGCGGCGACCACAACCCATGGGTGTCGCCTAATAAACCGTCAATCGGTTTGTGATCAGGAAAACGTTAATATTTTGACTACTTTTGACTTGCGGGAGTCTCGGGAACTTCGCTCCGAGGGAGAACGTATCCGGATAGCGGGGAAGGGTGTATTTTTACCTCTGAAAACCCCAAAACTGGCGCGGTTGGAGCACGAGAAACGGCCAAAATCGGGCGCACGGAGCAGGCCGGGGGCGTGTATTGAAAGACCGTGGACAAATGCCGACCCGAGGCATTTTCCCTCGGGAAATGTCCTATCCCGTGTCATAGGAAAAATGGGACGGCGGTGGCGCTGCCGAGGGGCTGGCTTGGGAAGCCGGTTGCAAGGGAATTGCCCTCTAAGGCGAGCCGCGTAGCTCCGATTCCGGCTGGACACGAAAAAGCGGCCGGGCTGCCGCGGCCGCGTTCGCGTGAAATCAAAGAGGTCCGCCTAAAATTTCACCCTGGCCCCGAGCTGGATGCGCCAGCGGCTTTGGCCATTGTCAATCACGACGTTCGACGGGGCAGCGACGGTCGGACGGATTCGACCATCGGGCCCATAGCTGGCGCCGCCGAGGAACCGACGGCGGAACACGTCGTTCGACTGGGAACTGGCTTCCTCGTAATAGCCAAAAACGTCCTTGCTCAGGAAAGAGCCGAAATTGATGAAATCGAAAAACAACTCGACCTCGGAGCGCCAGGCCAGCGGCAAGGTGTGCGAGAATTTCAGATCGAGACGATTGGTCCAAGGTTCCTGGGAACCGTTTTTCGGAGCGATGCCACCGCCGTATTGCGATAGACCCGTGTTGACCAGGTGCTCGAAGTAGGTCGCCGTCTGGGTCGCGGAAAGGCCGGAAAAATCGAAGCGCGAGTCGCCCGGGCCAGAGGGAACGGCAAGCAGATCGTTGTCGTTACGGCCGTCGCCGTTGAGGTCAGAGCCAGTGTACACCCAGCTATACGGATTGCCGCTACGGCCCTCGTAGTAGAGCGAGACGCGCGTGCGGTGGTCGCGCAGAAAACGAAATTCGCGCGTCAGCGAAAGCTGCACCCGGTCGCGGATCTCGAAATCCGCCGTGCCTTCCTCAATCGCACCTTGGTTGAACACCACATTGCGCTCCCACTGCCCGGACGCGGTGGTCTGCCCGATGGCTTGGGCCTCGGTTGCCTTGCCGCGGGTGTAGCTGGCGTTGAAACCCCAGCCGCGACGAATCGGGCGGTCCCAGCTCAGGCTGATGTAGCGCGACATACCGGCGCGGACGTTGGAAATGCGGTAAAGGTCCAGGTATCCAGGAAACAACGTATTCGCCGGATTGGTGAAAGTATTCCCACTGAATCGGCGCCGCCCATCCGCGCCGACCGCCGGGCCGCTGGTCGCGGTGGGGACGAGCGGCTTCAAGTTTTCATGGCGGATGAAGAGCGCACGGTCGACGCGCGTCTCAACCCACTCGATGGTGAAACTGCTGTTGAAGAATGGCAGTTTGCGATCGACGGCGAGATTGGCGCGCCAGACCGCGGGCATCTTGATCTTTTCGTCCGTCCAATTCACGTTGCGGCGGCCCGAGCCGTTGTCGCTGGCCGTACCGATCGGATTCGCGGGATCGAATTGGCGCAGGTACGTGGTGAAGGCGCCCGGCGCGAGCGTGGTCGCACCGGCCACGGGCGCACTGATCTGGGTGAAGCTGCCCACACCGATGTCGTTGAATGAATTCGAGAAGATCACCCATGGCGCCCGTCCCGAAAAATGGCCGATGCCGCCCCGCACCTGCATCGAACGCTCTTGATCCAGCGCCCAATTAAAAGACACCCGCGGGGAAATCGAATCCGCGCCATCGACCGAGCCTTCGTTGCGAAATCCGGTCGCCGCGAAGAAATCGCGGTTGGTGGCGGGCCGCGTGTCGCTCTCCACGAATTCGTAACGGATGCCAGCGGTGAGGTTGAGGTTTGGCGTGGCCGCCCAGTTGGCCTGGCCAAACACGCCGGTGGTCGTGAAGTCGGAGATATCCCCGACCGGGCGGCGGCTCGGGTCGAACACACTCCGCTCAATGCGCGTCGGGGCGTCGTTGAGGAAATCAGCCACCGTGCGGAACCCGACCAAGCCATAGGAGCCCTGCCGAAACAAATTGAAGAAGTCTGACTGCTCCCGCTCGACCCCGCCGGAGAAAATGAAATTTCCCCGGAAATAGGTGCCCGTCGCCGACATTTGCTTCGTGTCGACGTTAATCTGATTGCCGTGGCGGAACCGCTCCGTGCCCGCGATCAGCACCCCATTGGCCACGGCGTTCCTGTTCGTGAGGTCGGTGCCGCCAAGGCCGTAGATCGCGACCTGCGGTGCAGCGCTGTTAGTTGGCGTGAATTGATCCTGGGTGGTGGTGGAATATTTGAGTTCGGTTTTGAAGTCCGGCGTCCACTGGCTGAACACTTGGCCGGCCCAGGACTCCTCTTTGCGCCGCTGAGAGTAGAAATGGCCGTCCAGGGCAGTCACTGGACCGCCGGAGAGCGTGAGGTAATTGTTCAGCGTGGCGTTGCCGAAATTCCCGAATTGCGGGATGACACCTTCGGTCGAGGAATAGCGGAGCGAGGCGCGGTGCGCCGCCGTAATGTTCCAGTCGAGCTTCGCGATTTTCTTTTCATCCTCGGCCGCATTGGTCGTGGACGCACTGACCGGATTACCCCACGGAATGCTGCGGCCGGACGCCGTGTTGTAGGTCCCAAAACGCTGCACAATGGAGGTCAACGTCGCGGGAACGGAATCGAGGCGCGGGTCCCGGCCCGAGCTCTCGCTCTGGAATTTTTCGTAGTTCGTGAAAAAGAACAGCCGATTGCGGATAATGGGGCCGCCAAACGTGAAGCCGTAAGTCCGGCGATCGAGCTTCGGCACAATCTTCGCGCCGGTGAGCGTCCGTTCGCGGACGTTTTCCCCCTGCATCTGCACGCCCAGCAACTCGTCGCCGCGGAAATAATAATAAAGGGAGCCCTGGAAACGATTGGTGCCCGCCTTGGTGACGGCATTGATGGACGCGCCGGTGAAGCCCGCCTGGCTCACATCATAGGGCGAAACCTGCACGGAGATTTGCTCAAGGGCATCGATCGAGAGCGGATTAAAGAAGGAAGCGAGGCCGGTGGAGTTGAGACCGAACTGATCGTTGATGCGCGAGCCGTCGATTTGGATGGAGTTGAAGCGATTGTTCTGACCCACGGCCGTGATCTGCGCTTCCTCGCGGTCACCCCCGAACGACCGCAGAGTAACGAGGGGATTGGCGCTGATGAGATCCGCGAGCGATCGCTCCGAGCTCGGTTTGGTGGCGAGCCGCTGCTCGGAAAGAATCGAGCCTGCGCCGGCGCTGCCGGAATCCAAATCGTTGGCCGCTGCCGCCACGGTCATCCGCTCCATCGTGATCACTTCGGCGGGCGCAACATCGAGCCGCACGTCGATATCTTTGCCTAGCTCGGTGTAGACCTCGGTTCGCTCGGTTGGCTTCATGCCCGCCCCTGCAACTGACACCGTGTACGGCCCCCCGGGAGGCAAACCACGAAAGGTGAAACGCCCGGTCGCCGTGGTCGTCGCGGTGTAAGTCGTACCAGTCGGCACGTGCAAGGCGGACACCGTCGTCCCGGTTAGAGGCCGAGCCGACGTGTCACGAACCACCCCGGTAATCCCGGAGGTCACGACCTGCGCGTGGAGCGCCAGCGCAAAACTGAATGCAAGGACTACAGACAGCAGTCTGTTTGTTAGGCTCGATGATTTCATGTGGTAGCTTTGGTAGCTTGTTTGATGGTAGTTCCGCCCCGCCGAGTCGGTGGTGGTTTGGTCGAAATCCGAGCAAGAGCGGGCTGAAAATGGCAGTCAAGTCCCTTGGCCCCGCCAGGGAGAGCGTTGCGCGTTCGTAACCCAATGAACCTTCACGCGCTACATCCGCACAGTAAGCCACGCACGCCGCAATGCAGGTTGCACGAGTCAAGTTGAAAGGTTCGCGCACCTTGCACGAAGAAAGGTACGGAAGACTTCATCGGGAAATTTACCGGTGAAAATATAAACGTCCGTGCGTCAATGGTTTGATTCGTGTGCCCACCGCTTTGGCACGAGTCGAGGTAAGGGAACAAGCACGCAAGAGACCGCAACTTGAACCCGCCCCTTCTATGATGCCCTCCTCCTCTTCCCTCCCAGCCAAGACCAAGTCGAGCCGGCCACCGCGCGATCCTCAAGAGAAAGAGCGCCATGACCGCGACCGCCAGGCCCGTGCCGCCCTCTCCCACCAGGAAGCCGCCCATGACGCGGAACTGGTCCGCCGTTTCAACGCCGGCGACGAAGCCGCCTTCGTCGAAATCATGGGCCGTTATCGCGAGAAGATTTTCTCGGTCGCCCTCGCGTTGTTGCGCAACCGCGCGGACGCGGAGGAAATCGCGCAGGACACTTTCATTCGCGCGCACCGCGGGCTTTCCCGCTTCCGTGGGGATTCGTCGCTCGCGACCTGGCTGCACCGCATCGCGGTCAACCTCGCGCGCAATCGTTACTGGTACTTTTTCCGCCGCCGTCGTCACGCTACGCTCTCGCTGGATTGTGCGTTGAGCGAGGATAGCGATGCGACGTTCGCGGACCTCGTTGCCACGGACGCGCCCTCACCGGCGCGCGAGGCGGCCACGGGGGAATTCTCTCAGCTCGTCGCGGTGTGCATGGAGAAGCTGGATCCGCGGCATCGTGAGATCCTCACGCTGCGGAACCTCATGAACCGCTCCTACGACGAGATCGCGCAGGCGCTCGGCATCAACGTGGGCACGGTGAAGAGCCGCATCGCCCGCGCTCGCGGCAACCTCCGCGCGCTGCTGGCCGAAGAGTGCCCGGAGTTCGCGCCGGACGCGGAGCCCGGTGATTGGTTCGAGCCGAACCGGCCCACCGGCCGCCTCGAAGTTGCGGCGGCCTGAGCAACGATAACTTGGAATTTCCCGGCGAACAGGCCGCGGTGCTCTCGGGCGCCGCGGCTTTGTCGTTTTCGCAGCCGACCGAAGGAGATGTCCGGTCGCCGCCTTAAGTGGCTGCGGCTTCCAGCCGCAGATTTCCGGCCCGGAGAATTCACGGGCGTCGCTTGTCGACACCCTCGCGCCACCGCGCGCTGCGATGTTCGCGGGCTACACCGAACGAGGGAAACGCAACCGACGCCCCGGTCTTGTTTTTTGTGAGGGCGGCGGACTGAATCGGGAACGGTGCCGCCTCCTCTCGCCACGACCCGCCTGGCCGCGCGCCGCTTCCTGCGGCGGGTGCATCATTTCGATGCGCCGCTACCCAACATCGGGACCGCCCTCGACTACCACGGCTACGTGCAGATTGATCCGATCAACGTGTGCGGCCGAATGCATGATCTGATTTTGCGCAACCGCGTGGCCGGATATCAGGAGGGGGATTTGATGCGGTATCTGCACGGCGAAAGCCCCAAAGTGAAAGATCCCAACGCCGGGGCGCCGGCGTCCCGCCGCGCAGCACCGGCTGGCCCGGGGGACGCCTGCGCCTACGCCAAACCACTGCCGGCCGAGGCACGAACCGCTTTCGAACACCATGTACCCGGAACGGGGATACTCGTGGCGTTCCCGCTGGAGGCGTGGCCGCACCTGCTGGGGGCGATGCGGGGCTGGTCCTTGGGGCGCGGGGCGTGGGCCGGCCGGCTGACGCCGCGCGAAGAAACGCTCGCGCAGCACCTGCTCGCGGAGATCAAAACGCGCGGACCGCTGGGCTCGGATGACTTCGATGACCCCCGGCGAGCGAGAAGAGTCTGGGGCGCGGCGAAATTGGTGAAAGCAACGCTGCAGAAATTGTTCTTCCACGGGCGGGTGCTGATTGCCCACCGCTTCAACCACCGGCGCCGCTACGATTTGCCCGCGCGCGTTCTGCCCGCGGTCGTGCTCGCACAGCGCGAAGCTCCGGCGGTCGAGACGGCGCGCTGGCTGACGCTGCTGAAGTTGCGCCAGCGCCGGCTGGTGATGCTCAAACGCGAAGAAGTGCGGTTGGTGGAAGATGCGGTGCAGCAGATAACCGTGGAAGGGTGTCCGTTGCTGTACTGTTTGCGCACCGATGCGGCGATCTTGGCGGCGGGTGAGGAAATTGTTCTCCGTAGGAGCCAAACCCCGCCCCGGCTGCTCGCGCCGCTCGATCCGCTGATTTACGACCGGCGACTGACGGCGGCGTTGTGGGATTTTGACTACACGTGGGAGGTGTACACGCCGCCGTTGAAGCGCGTGCGCGGGTATTACGCGCTGCCGGTCCTGGTGGGCACGGAGATTGTAGGGCACGTGGATCCCAAGGCGGACCGCGCGGCGCGGAAACTCATGGTTGTTTCGCGGCGGATACGTCGCGGTCACGCGGTGGCACCAGCGACCCGTGACTTCGCGCGCTGGCTGGGACTGAAATGACGGGATGGTCGGGCGATTGCGGTTGTGTGATGGCGAGGGCAGGCTCCTCCAGGTGGGATTTGTCCGCGCCGCGGACTTTGCAGCGAGGCGCTTGCGACCCCTGAGATCCGACCGCGAAACGATTCGCGACCGCTTTATGATGTGACCATGGTGAAAGGCTGCGCCCCGCTGGGCAAATACTCGATCCTATCCGCCCAATCCCAGGCTTCAGATTCGCGCCAGAAGTTCACGAGTAGCCTGGCCTGCTTGCCATACGCGACGGCGGAAACCGGCCGGCGAAAGAGAATGACCCCGGCGTGCCCCAGACCTTCGCGCGTCAACGCCCCAGCGTGCATGGGCATGCTCGCGCGATCAAAACCAACCAGAACCATTTCGCTTTCCCGCAATGCCATCAAAAGAGCCGGGTCTTTCACCGACAGATACGTGCCTTCCTTCCAATCCGAAATGTGGACGATCGGAAAGGTGGCCTCCAATTGCCGACATGCAGCGACCAGGTGATGAGAGGTGTTTTCGTCGGCTAGGAGTCGATGTTTCATAGGCCGACTTCGGCTTCACGCTGATCCGCGATCTCTTTCGGACACGCCCTGGCATAGGCGAGTGCACACCGGACCAGTGCAGGCGGCCACCGAAAGTGTTCGGCTGTCTTGGCGATGGTCTTGGCTTGATGATGCGCGTCCACGACTTCCCAAACCGCGACACGATGCCCGAGCACATACGCCTCACGTCCGCCGGTCGAATCGCGAAATCCAATGCCCGGGAACTCCTCCTCCAGTGCCTTTTCTTTCAGGTAGAGGCTGCTTAAGGTCGAGACTTCAAGGTGCCGCCGCTTCGCCTGCCGCGAGAGCAACACCGCATGTTCTGCTTCGATTCGGCACGATTGCACAACAGTTGGCATGCCCGTACTGTTGTTTACATTGTAAACGGTGTCAAGGAAAGGCACGCCGCGCGGGTGCACCGACCAGCTCAATGTCGCAAATGGATCGAACACCGCGCGCAGTGGGTTGCGCGCTCCAATGACACCATCCCAGTTTCTCACCGCCTTTTGTAGCGCGACCGGGTGTGCGCTATAATTGCAAAACGATGTTTTTCCGCTGGGCAACCGACAGTTGGTTTACGCTCCTCCAAACTCTCGCCATCCTGAGCAGCTTTGCGTTCACCTGCGTGGCACTGCGTCGCGATGAAAAATCCCGGCGCATCTCGAATCTCATGCTGTTAACGGCAAATCATCGGGCATTTGGAAGCACGTCTTCGACCGGCCAAAATTGCGCCGGATCCTCGCGACCAATCCGAATCTCGACACCAAACCTGTGACCGATGATGAGGCGCTCTTCGTAAAGATGCTCATCCTGCATTTGAACTGCGCTCATCACGCGATCACGAGTGGGCTAATCATCACGCCACAGGGACGTCGATCCCAAAGCGGATAGCGCCGCGCGAAAACTGGTGGTCTTTTCCCGTCGCGTGCGCCGCGGGCATGCCATCGCTTCGGGCGTGACCGAGTTCGCGCAGTGGCTCGGATTACGGCGGTACTCGGGGATGGAACTGGGGCGCCCACTCCAGTCCGTATTCCGGCCCTCCGACCGGCATCCATTCTCCGAAGGTCATTCCGATCCATGCGCCTGTCCGTCAACCGTACGACCGGGGCGAGGGCGCCCCGGCCCCACTTCAATCCACTCAAGCCCTGTACACGGCCCCGCTCTGATTACGGCTGAATCATTTGCCGCGGAAACGATCCCTGCGGCGTGCCCTCGGGCAACCGCCGGTTCATCTGGCCATCTCGATCCTCGAAGAGCGGGATCGCCAGGCCGTGCGTTTCCTTGAGCAGCGCGAACAACCGCGTCCGCATTTCCTTCACCCGTGCCTGCTGCTGCGGCTCGCGCACGAGGTTGGTCAGCTCCTTCGGATCCTTTTCCAGGTCGTAGAGCTCCTCGACGTCCCACAGTCCATACGGCCGGATGAATTTGTACCGATCGCCGCGGAGGGCGTGGATCGTCGGCGTCATCGGGAAATTCCACTCCCAGTAGTACTCGTAGAGGAAGTCCTGCCGCCACGGGATCGTGCGGCCCTGCAGCAACGGCAGGAAACTCCGCCCGTCCATCGAGCGCGGATGCTCCAGGCCGGCGGCCTCGAGGATGGTGGGCGCAAGATCGATGTTCGCGACCATCGGCTCCACGCGCGTGCCGGCTTTGATCAGCGCCGGGCAATGCACGATCAGCGGGACGCGGATCGACTCTTCGTAGGCCGAGCGTTTGTCGGTCATGCCGTGCTCGCCCCAGGCGTAGCCATTGTCGCCCATGTAAATCACCAGAGTCGAATCGAGGAGGTTTTTCTTCCTCAACGCCTCGACCACGCGCCCGACACTGTCGTCCACCGCGAGCAAGGTTTCCATGTACTGGCGGTAGATGATCGGCACCTCGACGCGATTGCCGAACGGCACATCCACGCCGTGGCGTGAGTTTCGCCGATTCTGCACCCACATCGGTTTGTCCGCAAAATTTCGCGGCGTGAAGGCCATCGACTCCGGCTCGACGAACGGCTCGCGCGCGTAACGCCCCTGATGCCGCGGGGCGGCGACAAATCCCATCGCCCCTTCGACGCCCGGCACGAGCAGACGTCCTTCCTGCTTGTCGGTCGGCAGGAAATCGGTGTGCACCGCCTTGTGCGAAAGGTAGAGCAGGAAGGGCTTGCTCGCCGACTGCGTTCCAATCCACTCCACGGCGTGGTCGGTCAGCTCGTCGGTGAGATAGCCCTTTTGCGGCACGCTCCGTCCATTGACGTTCAGGCCGTTCGGATTGGGCCAGTACGTGCCCTGCCCTTTGAAGCCAACCCAGTGGTGAAACCCCGGTTGCGGCGCATCGCTGTCGCTGCCCATGTGCCATTTGCCGAAGAACGCGGTGGCGTAGCCCGCCTGCTGCAGGTGCTGCGGGAAAAAAGTCAGGCCGGGCGGCACGGGATTGTTGTTGTCCACCACGCCATGGCGATGCGTGTACAGCC
>JBKJRG010000101.1:0-2566 GCA_046594805.1 Opitutaceae bacterium
GATGCCGTGACGGCGTAGCTCATCGCGGTCCACTTCGGCGATGCCCGCGGGGAGGGTGGTGACGAAATCGCTCATGTTATTTCCACTCCAGGTGGCCGCGATGCCAGGCCCAGACGAGGCCCTCGGCCAGCAGCAGGATGAATACGAGCATGGTCACCAGTGCGCCCGCCGGCAAACCCGTGAAGGCCACCGCGAATGGAAGGAGGAAAAGGACCTCCACATCGAAAATGAGGAAGAGGATCGCATAGAGATAGTAATGCGCCTTGAACTGGATCCAGGAATCGCCGGTCGGCGCGACGCCACACTCGTACACTGCGTTTTTCGTTTCGCTGGGTTTGGCCGGTTGGAAGACCCGGAACCAGAGCTGGGCCGCACTCAGGGCAACAACGGGGACAGCCACTGCGACCACGACGAAAAGTGCGAGGAAGGCATAGGGGTGGGGAGTCATCAGCCGAAGTTCAGGATGGAAGCCATTTTTCGCGCCTCAATGCCCAAGCCCGACGGCATTTTGGCGAAAGCTATGCACCGATTGCTGCGCGAAAGGAGTATTACCATGGGCACGAAGCCGTTCGCGGGGGTTGTGGGCGACTCAAATCGGCCGCGTCGCGGATTTCAACCATAGTGAGGGCGGGCGGTTTCAAACGCGTCCATCTTATCACGCGCGCGCGCACAGGTGGGCGGAACTTATCGTGGATGGTGGAGCGGCTTGTCCCCAAGCCGCTCGTTTGGCGTAGGGGCGCCGCTTGACGGCGCCCGCGGGCGTCGTCAAGCGACGCCCCTACAAACCGCTTTGGGACAAGCCGCTGCGACCGGAGGCTAGAGGCCGACCAAAGCACGCAACGCGCCGTGAACGATTAATTCGCCGCCGGGCGCGGCGAGGCCGGCCCCGATGTGCGGGTGCTCGATGCAAAAAGCGGCGATGTCTGCTTCCGTCATGATGAAGAAGGCAGTCGAGAGCGCGTCGGACAACGCGGCGGTAGGTGCGAGGGCCCAAGCACGATTGGTCCGGGTGGCGGCGGTGCCCGTGCGCGGGTCAACGAGATGCTGGCCCTTGACCGCGGTGCCCGAACCGCTGAGAGCGACGTCGGTCAGCGTGAGCGTCCGGTTCGCCGCGCCCTCGCCTAGGCCGATCGGCCAGCCCTCCGCGCCGGCCGGCCGTCCCAAGGCAAAGGCGGTGCTGCCGCCGCTGTTCAGGCAGGCGGCGGAAATGCTCCACTCCCGCAGGAGATCCGCCGCGCGATCGAGCGCGTAGCCTTTGCCGATCGCCCCAAGGTCCAACTGCAGTCGAACCGCCCGCGAAGTGAGGGTGTGCGCCGCCGGATCCAGCGTGAACGGCGGCAATTCGCCGGGCAGCTCCGGAGGCCGTTTCGAAGCGTACGCGGGATCGAAAGCGCGGCGGGTGGCCAAGGAGGCGTCCGCGGCGAGCAGCAGGCACTGGAGCGCATCGTCCCCAATCATGATCGTTTCGTCGCGGGCCATTCGGTTGGCGCGCGCGATGTCGCTCGATTCGATGAAGCGGCTGAGCTCGTTTTCCAACCGGTCAACCTCGCGAAAGGCGGCGGCGGCGGCCTGCCGTGCGTAGTCGTGGGCCTGGCCCCCAATCACGATCTCGAAATACGTCGCCATCGCCTCGTGGTGAAAGGCGGACGAGTCGGCGGCGGGAATCGGCATGAGTGCTAAGCGTGGCGTGGACGACTATTCAGCTGTCCCAAGCCTCGGATCGAAGCAGGAAGCCAGGAAACCAGGAAAAAAACTTGGGCCATGATGGGCTGGTTCCTGGTTTCCTGGCTTCCTGCTTAAAAAACTCCGGCTCATGTTCCGGAGGGAGGGCGACCGGCTGTGCCCGCTTTTTTCCGGCGCGCGATTTTCCGGCGGAGCTCGAACATCGCCACCATCGGGCGCCACCAGAGCTGGGCGAGGCCGTATTTGGAATCGCCGTGCTGGCGGGCGTGATGACGGACCGGCAACTCCGCCACGCGAAAACCGGCGGCGACGGCGAGCGCGGGAACGAAGCTTTGCATGAGCTCCATCGGCTCGAAGGCCTCGCGCACCGCGCGGCGCATCACTCGCAGCTGGCAGCCCGAATCATGCACGTGGTCGCGGAGGAGGGAGCCGCGGACCACGTTGGCCACGCGTGACATGATCTGGCGAAGGGTGGAGTCATGGCGATCGACGCGCCAGCCGCACGCCAGATCGCACGCGCCGGATTCGACGAGGGCGAGCAACGCGGGAAAGTCCCGCGGATCGTTCTGGCCGTCGCCATCCATCGTGAGCAGGAATTCGCCGCGCGCGGCCTGCAGGCCGGCGAGGAGCGCGAGCGCCTGGCCGCCGTTCTTCGGCATGGGCAGTTCGCGGCACTGCGGCCAGCGGGCCCCGGCTTGGGCGATCTCGGCGGCCGTGCCATCGGTGCTCCCATCGTTGACGAGAATGATCTCAAACGAACGGCCGAGCGCGGTGAGCGTTTCGCCCGCGCTGGCGACGAGCGGGAGGATGTTGCCCGCTTCATTGTAGACGGGCACGACGAGTGAGAGCTGGGGCGTCACGATTCGGGGGTGAGTACGACGCA
>JBKJRG010000542.1:0-4399 GCA_046594805.1 Opitutaceae bacterium
CGCTGAGCTGGCTCCGAACCAGCCAGCGAGCTGGCCTACAATTCCGGAATTCAAACCCCGGGGCGGGGGCGCCCCGGCTCCATCGATCGCTTTCTTTTCTGATTTCATCAACGACCACCGTAAAATGGGGATGCGGCACCCTCGCCGCGTCATGTTCGGATTAATTCGGAAGCCATGAAACCAGGACTCAAGCCGGGTCACAGAGTTCACGGAGAGGACACCGCCTGCCCGCCGTAGCCCTGGCGAAGGTGGGAGGTCACGGAGGCAATCCTCGGATCATTGATTTGAATCCGAGCCCTATGCCTTTGTTTGCTCCGTGACCTCTGTGGGCCGCGCTCCGTGTCCTCTGTGACAAGATCGAGGATTTGGAATTTCTCCTGGCTCCTGAATTCCTCTGTCATTTTTTCGCGACTTCGCGGCTTCGCGTGAGCCCACTACGCGCCGCCTTCCGCGCGTTTCACCTGCGCATCCACGACCAGGGTCGTGACCATGTCCGAGCCCACGTTCGTCATCGTACGGGTCATGTCGAGGATGCGGTCCACGCCGAGTACGATGCCGATGCCCTCCGCGGGTATGCCGAAGGTCACGAGCAGCCCGGCGATCAGGGGCAGGGAGCCGCCGGGAATGCCGGCGACGGCCACGGCGCTGAGCACCGAGAGCAGCAGGAGCGTGATTTGCTGGCCGGTGGAGAGATCGATGCCGAAGACCTGAGCGACAAAAAGCACGACGCATCCTTCGTAGAGCGCAGTGCCGCTCATGTTCATGGTGGTGCCGAGTGGCAGGACAAAGCCCGCGACGCTCGGCTGGACGTTCAGCGTGTCCTTGGCGCAGGCCAGCGCGGCGGGCAACGTGGCGTTGCTGGAGCTGGTGGAGAATGCGGTGATCAGCACGGCGCGCATGTCCTTCCAAACCTGCGCGGGGCGCCGGTTGGTCCAGAACTTGATCCACAAGGACATCGTGCCGAACAAATGCAGCAGCATCATGACGACGCAGCCGATCACGAAGACCCCGAGCGCGAGCAGGATGTTGACGCCGATCTTGACGATGACGCTGAAGATCATCGCGGGCACGGCATAAGGCGCGAGCCGCAGGGCGAAGTTCACGATGCCGGTCATCAGTTCGCTGACGAGCTCGAGCGTCTCCTGCAGCTTGCGCCGCTTGTCCTCGGCGAGCTGGGTGCCGACGGCGCCGACAAGGATGGCGAAGAGGATCAGCGGCAGGACATCGCCGATGACATTGTTGTTATGGCCGACGACGGCGCCGAAGAGATTTTTCGGCATGAACATCTCGACGATGGTCGCGAAGTTCATCTGCGGCGCGGCGGCGGCGGTCGCCATGTGGCCGCGGGCCGCGCCGCCGAATTCCGCCAGCAGCCGGGTCTTCGCCTCGGGGTCGAGGTGATCTCCGGGGCGGATGACATTCATCATCAGGAGCCCAAGTCCGGCGCCGATGGCCATGTTCAGGAAGAAGAGGGCAAAGGTCCGCCCGGCGAGCGGGCCCAACCGGTCCAGCCGGCCCAGTTGGACGACACCCGTGGCCAGCGAGGCAAACACCAGCGGGATCACCACGAAGAAAAGGATCCGCAGGAAAATCTGCCCGAAAGGATCCAGGACGGTGGTGGAGAGTTTCCGAGCCCACACGACCACCTCGGGCGCGAACCGGCCGACGACAAGGGTCGCGATGCCGGCGACAATGCCGATGACAAGGCCGATCAGGATGCGGTTGGCGAGGGGGCGATTGGTCGCGGCCATGAAGGGGAGCGGGATGAAGTTTTGGGTTTTGGCCTCCAGAGGCCGCTAAAAGTTTTGGGTTTTGAGTTGGGAATCCGCAATCCGCAATCCGCCTCACGCGAAGCCGCGAAGGACGCGAAGGCTCGAAACCCAATCCTCGATCTTCGTCACGGAGGGCACGGAGCCGAACCCGCCCTGGGATTGGAACTCCAAACTCCGAACTCCAACTTCAGTTTCTTTCCTGGCTTCATGGCTTCTGAATTAATCGGAATTGTAGGCCAGGTCGCTGACCTGGCTCCGCAATTCGCAATTGTAGGGTCGACCTCGACCCGTGGAGCGCGTCTAGACTTCCCCGATGCCAAAGATTGACCGCGTCGCCGCTGCGCGCGACTACGGGCTCCTGACGCCGCCCTTCAGCGCGGTGGTGCTCGCGGCGGGCCTCTCGTCCCGGATGGGCCAGGACAAGGCGCTGCTGGTGAGCGGTGGCCGGCCGCTTTGGCGGAGGCAGCGCGACGTCCTGGCCGAGGCGGGCGCCGAAGAAATATTTTTGTCCGCGCGCGACAATCAGGCTTGGGCCCAGGCAGCGACGGCCCATTTTGCGGCGGTCGTGCGTGACGTGGAGTACGACCTTGGGCCCCTGGCGGGGATCGCCGCGGCGTTCGACCGCGCGACGCATTCTGCATTGCTCGTGCTGGCCGTGGATTTGCCGGCGATGACCGCCGAGTATCTGCAGCGGATGGGGACGCTCGCCGGGAAGGGGCGTGGCGCGGTGCCGGCGTGGCCGGATGGCCGCACGGAACCGCTGTGCGCCGTCTATCCGCCGGCGGCCGCCGCGTTCGCCGGCCGGCAATTGGACCGGGGCGAGTTGCGCCTGCAGGGTTTCGTCATGGCGCTGGAAGGGGCAGGGCTGATCGAGCGGATCCCGATCGCAGCGGCGGACGCGCGGCTGTTCGTGAACTGGAACAAGCCGGAGGACGCGGCGTGAGGATCGCGGATGGCGGATTGGGGAGCCAGGTCCGCGACCTGGCCTGCAACAAATCCAATGGGCGGTTGCAGGCCAGCTCGCTGAGCTGGCGATGCGGATTCCAAACCCAAAACTGAACGCGCCTGGGCGCGTCACGCATATCGATCTTCAGTCCACGGATCGGCCGTGTTGGAGTAGCCGCGCACTTCCCAGAAGCCCAGTTTGTCCTCGGCGAGGAAGGTGATGCCGTTCACGAATTTTGCGCCTTTCCAGGCGTAGAGCTTCGGGATGATGACGCGGGCGGGCCCGCCGTGCTCGCGCGGGACGGGCTTGCCGTCGAACGACGTCGCAATGAGCACGTCATCGTCGAGGCAGCGGTCGAGCGCGACGTTCGTCGAGTAGCCGTCGTAGCTCGTGAAATAGACGAACCGTGCCTCGGGCTTGGGCTGCACCAGGTCGTAGAGCGTGGTAAACGGCAACCCGCCCCAGCGGCAGTCGTATTTGCTCCAGGTCGTTACGCAGTGGAAGTCGCTGACGTCCTCCACCTGCGGCAAGGCGTGGAACTGGTCCCAGGTTAGCTCGGTCGGCTTTTCCACCAGGCCATCGATTTTAAGGCGCCAGTCGACGGGTCGGATCTCTGGCTGCACGCCGAGGTCAAGAACGGGGAATCCCTCTGTCAGCTTCTGGCCGGGCGGCAGCCGATCGTGGGAGCTCTCGGTGCGGGCGGTCACCCCGCGGGATTTTTGTTTCTCGGCCCACTTTTGCTTGGCCTCGATGTAACGCGCCTTTGACATGCGGGGAACGGTACGCGGGCGTATCGCTCGCGCAAGAAAGGTTCAATCCACAAGCTGGTTTTGAGTTTAGGGTTTTGAGTTTTGGGTTGGGAATCCGCAGGCCGCGTTTCGCAATCGCCAGCTCAGCGAGCTGGCCTACAACGGCAATCTCACGGCAATTGCTGTAGGCCAGGTCGTGGACTTGGCTCCGCTCCGCCCGGCCGTCACAGCTCTTCTTCCCCGAGCGCGCGCGCGACGGCGTCGCGGCGGGTGAAATAATAGAGCGCGAGACCGCCCTGGTAAAACACCGACAGGATCAGCACCATCCAGAATCCCAGCCGATAGACCAGGACGAGATAGTCGCGCACGGGCAGGCCGGCTTGGGCGGCGTTCACCTCCAGCACCGGGCGAAGTTCATCCGGGATGGGTGGCAGCTCGACATGCCACAGCCGCAGTCCGCAATAGCTGCCGATCGAAACGAAGAGGAAAAACTGGCTGCCCACCAGCCAGGTGACGCCGCGCGGCTGCGCTTCCCGCAGCAGGGCGGCGCCGTGGTATTCGACCGCGCCCGCGCCCGCCACGAGGAGTCCGATGATGGCTCCGAGGTAATCGCCGGCCATGGCGGAGACCAAGGCGAAGAAACCGGCGACGAACACCACGCACGTGCCGTGCATCCGGCCGACGCGTTCCACGCGGGCGAGACTGACCTGGGGCAGGACGGGGGGTTGCGGCATGGAAGGTTTGTCATTCCTGTGTGCGCACCGAAGCTCAAGCCAGAACCATGGTTTTGAGTTTGGGGTTTGGAGTTTTGAGTTAAATCCGCCCTTAAGCTCATGTCGCGTATCTTGGCTTTAATTTAATCCGAACGTGACGCGGCGGGGGCGCCGCATCCCCATTTTCCGGTGGCCGGTGATGAAAACGATCGATGGGGC
>JBKJRG010000662.1:0-8205 GCA_046594805.1 Opitutaceae bacterium
GTTCATCCGGCCGCAGTTGAGTTGGGGTCGTTAGGCGGCCGTACTCACGCAGGAACCCGGCGCGCATGACCACGGACTCCGACCCGCTGCCACCGCGCGCGTGGCTGATCGTCGCCCTGCTGTGGGTGGTGGCGGGCCTGAATTATCTGGATCGCATGATCCTGATCACCATGCGCAGCTCGATCAAGGAATCGATCCCGATGACCGACGCGCAGTTCGGCCTGCTCACGACGGTCTTCCTCGTGACCTACGGCGGGCTCAGCCCTTTCGGCGGCTTTTTTGCGGACCGCGTCAATCGGAGCCGCCTCATCATTGTATCGCTGTTCGCCTGGTCGGCCGCCACCTGGCTGACGGCGCACGCCACGACATTTGGCGAGATCCTGTTTTATCGGGGCCTGTTGGGACTCAGCGAAGCCTGCTACTTCCCGGCAGCCGGAGCGCTGCTCATGGATTATCATCGCTCCTCCACGCGCTCGCTCGCGAACGGCATTCACCTGAGCGGCGTCATGGTCGGCTCCGGACTCGGCGGACTCGGCGGTTGGATCGCCGAACGGCACAACTGGACGTTCGTCTTTGAGTTCTTCGGGATCCTCGGCATCGGCTACGCCGCCCTGCTGCTGCTGCTGCTGCGCGACCGACCGGCCACGCCGTGGGCCGGCCCGCGGGAAAGGCCGGCCGGCCCTCGTTTGAAACTGGGCGAGGCGATGCGCAGCCTTTTCGGGCGGCGTGCATTCATCCTCGCCATGCTTGTCTGGGGCCTGCTCGGGCTCGCGAGCTGGGCCTTCGTCGGATGGCTCCCCGCCTACCTCAGCGAGCAATTTCACCTGTCGCAGGGCGAGGCCGGCCTCACGGCGCTCGGTTACATCTATTCTGCGAGCCTGGTTGGGATGGTCGTCAGCGGTGCGTGGGCCGATCGCTGGAGCCGCACGCGCGAGCGAAGCCGCATCTGGGTCGGCGTGATCGGCGTGTTGCTCGCGGCTCCCGCCGTCCTGCTGGTCACCAACACCGGCGTGCTCGGGCTGGCGCTCGCCGGCCTGGTGGTCTACGGATTCGCCCGGCCGTTTCCAGACGCCAACATGCTGCCGATCCTGTGCCAGATCGTCGACTCGCGTTACCTGGCCACGGGCATCGGGGTGCTGAACATGTTCGCCGTCTTTGTCGGCGGCGCCACCATCTACGCGGGAGGCGCGCTGCGCGACGCGGGTGTGGATATCAGCACCGTATTCAATTTTGGCGCATGCAGCCTCGTGGGGTGTGCGGTCCTGCTGTGGCTCATCCGGCCCCGTGCGCCTGGCAGTTCCCCGTCCCCGTGAGATACAGCGAGACCCTCACCCCGGCCGATTGCGTTCTGGCGGCGGATCGGCTGGCGGACTTCGTCCCCGCGGAGATCTACGACATCCACGCCCACCCCTACCATCCCGGGCACTTCCCGGTTGGGGAATGGGCCTTCCTCGACGGCAAGGGCGTCCTCGGCTGCGCCGAACATCGGAGCGCGTTGCAGCGCTACATGCCTGCGTCCACCCTCCACGGTCTCTATTTCGGCATGCCGCGCCGCAGTGCCGACCGGGCGGCGATGAACGAGTGGGTCGCGGAGGAAGTTGGGCGGAACGGGACCCCGCTCAGCCGCGCGCTCCTGGTGGTCTCGCCCGCTGACGACCGCGCGGCGGTGGCGGCAGCGCTGCGCAGCGGCCGGTTCTGCGGCCTCAAGGTCTACCACTGCTACGCGGGCCGGCCCGACACCATGCACGCGACGATCGAGGAATTCGCGCCGGAGTGGATGTGGGAAATTCTGCACGAGGTGCGCGGTGTGCTCATGCTGCACATCGTGCGGGACGGCGCGATGGAGGACGCCGGCAACCAGCGGTCGATCCGCCGGCTCTGCCGCGCCTACCCCCGCGCGCGGCTGGTGCTCGCGCACGTCGCGCGCAGCTTCAACTACCGCAACGCCCGCCACGGGCTAAGCAGCCTGGCCGACCTCGACAACGCCGTGGTCGACACGTCCGCCATCTGCGAAGCCGAGGCTTTCCGCGCCGCCCTCGAGATTCTGGGCCCGCGGCGGGTGCTGTGGGGTTCGGACTACGCGGTGAGCGAACTGCGGGGTCGCTGCGTCACGACCGGCCGGCTTTTCTTCTGGCTTCACCCTGAACTCCTCCGTCCGGACTATCAGGCCGCGACCACCACCGAAATGACATTGGTCGGCATCGAGTCGCTGCTCTGCCTGCGCGAGGCGTGCGAGGACCGCGGGCTGACGGCCGGAGACATCGAGGATATTTTCCGGCGCAACGCGCTGCGCACCCTCGCCCCGCATCTCCCCGCGGAGGCGGCCCCGCCCGCGCCCACCGGCCCGGAGCTCTGGCAGCGCGCACGCGACGTGATCTCGGGGGGCACGGGCCTGCTCTCGAAGCGCGCCGAAATGTTCGACGCCAAGGCGTGGCCCTCGTATTTCTCCCGCTGCTCCGGCTGCGAAGTCTGGGATCTCAACGACCGGCGCTACATCGATTTTGCGGGCGGCGTCGGCGCGATCCTGCTCGGCTACGCCGATCCCGACGTCACCGCCGCGGTGCGCCGCCGGCTGTCGCAGGGCACGTACTGCTCGCTGGTGAATCCCCAGGAGGTGGAACTCGCGGAAACGCTGCTCGCGCTGCATCCTTGGGCCGGCAAGGTGCGCTACGCCCGCGGGGGCGGCGATGCGATGGCCATGAGCGTGCGCATCGCGCGCGCGGCCACCGGCCGGAGCGGCATCGCCTTCTGCGGCTACCACGGCTGGCACGACTGGTACCTGGCGGCCAATCTCGGCGAGACCGACGCGCTCAACGGCCATCTCCTGCCGGGACTCGAGCCCAAGGGGGTCCCGCGCGAATTGAGGGGCACCTCCCTGCCGTTCCGCTACAATGATCTGGCCTCGCTCGAGGCTGCCCTCGCGCAGCTGGGCGGCAACCTCGCCGCCGTCGTCATGGAGCCGATACGCTCGCAGCTGCCGCAGGATGATTTTGTCGCCCAGGCCGCAGCCCGCTGCCGCGCGGCCGGCGCAGTCTTTGTGGTCGACGAGGTCACCAGCGGCCTGCGTTACGGATTTCCCGGGGCGCTCGCGCGGCTCGGCGTCGAGCCCGACCTGGCCGTTTACGCGAAGGCCATGAGCAACGGTTTTCCGTTCGGAGTGGTCGTCGGACGCGACGCGACCATGCAGGCGGCCGATGCCAGTTTCATCTCGTCGAGCTACTGGACGGATGGCGTCGGCCCGGCCGCGGCGCTCGCCGTGCTGGAAAAAGTGCGGCGGCTCCGGGTGCACGAGGTGGTATGGGAGCGCGGCGGCCGTTTGCAGGCCTCGCTCCGCGCCCTGGCCGCGCGCCACCCGCGGTGCGGGCTCGTCGTGGGCGGAATGCCCGCCACGCCGACGATGAACTTTGACCTCGGCGCCGACGCACCCCTGGCCCAGGCGCTTTACGTGCGCAAGATGCGCGAGCGTGGATTTCTGGCCTCGTCCTACCATTACGTCATGCTCGCGCACGACGACGACAAGATTGCCGGGCTGCTGGCAGCAGCGGAAGAAGCCGTCAGTGAGATCGGCGGTATCATCGCCGCCGGTACTCTCGCCGAGGCCGCTGGCGTGCCGCGCGGCCAGCGCGGATTTGCCCGCCTGGCTTGAACCCCGCACATGAACCCGATCCGCGCCGCATCGTTCACCCCCTCCGCCCACTCGCGGCTGCAGCGGGACTCGGATTGGCCGCGGCTGCCGCCCACGATCACGTTGGACCGCGTGGTCGGCGTCGGCATGGATTCACGGGGACGGGTTTATCTCGCGCATCGCGGGGAGCATCCCCTCCTCCGGCTCCATCCCGACGGCCGCCTGGACCGCGAGATCGGCGCAACCGTCCAGCGCAAGACCGTGGCCTACGATTTGCGCGGACCGGTGCCCGTGCCGATTGCGAACCGCTATTGGCTGCACGGACTGCAGGTCGATCCGTGGGACAACGTGTGGGTAACCGACGTGAGCCGCCATCTGGTGATGAAGTTCGATCCCGCCGGTTCGCTCGTGATGACGCTGGGCGTGGATGGCGAGTCGGGCTGCGACGACCGGCGGTTTTTCCAGCCGACTCATGTCTGCGTGCTGCCCTCCGGTGAATTCTTCGTCACGGACGGATACGGCAATTCGCGGGTCGCCAAATTCAACGCCGAGGGGCGGCAACTGCTCGAGTGGGGAGTTCGCGGGACGGAGCCGGGCCAGTTTCACACGCCGCATGTCATCACCCTCAGCCGCGACGGCCTGCTTTACGTGGCCGACCGCGAGAATGACCGGGTGCAGGTCTTCGACCAGTCCGGGCGCGTGCAAGCCGTCTGGCCGGGTCTGCATTCGATCGACGGGCTCTACGCCGGGTCCGACGGCTTCATCTACGGATCGGCCGGCATCGACAACGCGCTGCTGCGGCTCGACCGGACCGGGAAGCTGCTCGACGTTTGGGCGGAGCCGGGGATGTTCCTCTACCCTCACGCGCTGGCGGTGGACCGCGACGGGGTGATTTATGCCGCTGAAACGGGCGACGCCTGGGTGGTGACGGGAAATCTGCCGGAAGAGCGGCAGATGGTGCCGCGCACCGGGCCCGGGGGCAGCCGCCTTTCAAAACTTCGCGTCATCGTCTAGTACGATGCGTGCGCTCCGCTCCCATGCCGGGTTCTCCGCCCTCGCCTCTGCGGAGCGAGAGCGATGAGGAGGCTACTGGCCACCTTGCTGGGTCTGGGCGGCACCGCTTGCGCCGCGTCCGGGGCCGAGAGCTTTTCCATGCAACTCTCCGTCACCGTTGATTTCCCGGACGTCGAAGGGCTGAAAGCGCGGTGGGAGTCGCTCCAGGCGGGCGCGCGCTAGCACGGATAATTCACCGCTATGTTGTTTCCGACCCAGAAAGGGGACCCTGAACTTTATCCGCATCGGCACGGATTGTATTTCGCATTCTTCCATGCCTTGAACTGGCAGGTGGCGATCGGCACGCCCACCGTGCTGTTCATGCAGCAGCTCGGCGCCGACTCCTTCCAGATCGGGCTGGTGTTCGCCTGGACGTTTCTACTGACGCCGGCGCAGGTGCTGGCCACGGCGTTCCTGCCGCACCTCGGGTTCAAGCGACTGACGCTGGCGGGCTGGAACGCGCGCGCGTGGTGCCTGTTGGTGCCGATCGGCCTGGCGATCATGGCGCCGCGCGAGCCGGCGCCGTGGATGATCTACGCCATGACTGTCACGATGTTTTGCTACAGCCTCATCCGGGCCATTGGCACCGCCTCGCTCACGACCTGGCTTTACCAGCTGGTGCCCGCCTCGATCCGCGGCCGCTATTGGTCGACCGACCAGATGCTGTCCGGCGTGGCCGTGATGGGTTCGCTGGTGGCCTATTCGGCGCTCTTCAGCGTGCTGCCGGTCTTCTCGGCCTACCTCGTGATATACCTGGTCGCCGCCCTCGGTGCCTGGCTCGCCTACCGTCATCTCCAGGCCTTGCCCGACGTCGAGCGGCCCAGGATGCTCAGCTTCGAGAAGATCGTGTCGGAGACGCCGCGACTGATGACTGAACCGAGCCTCTTCCGGACCTACCTGTGGATGTCGGTCCCGCTCTTCGTCATGATCACGCCGATCGCGCCCTTCGCCGTCTTCTACCTCAAGTCCGCGGCGGAGATGACTGTCGCCAACATCATGGGGCTGACGATGCTGACCTACGTCGGGCTGATCGCTGCCAACTGGTTCATGCGTTCGAGGATTGACCGGAGCGGTGCCAAGCCCTTCTTCCGGATTTCCTATCTGGCCCATGGTGCCATTGCCATCGGCTGGCTGGTCTTCCTGCACACGGAAGGACGCTGGCGGTCGATGCTGCCGGCGCTCTACTTCCTGCAGGGCGTCGCTTCCGGCTGCTGGACTTCCGCCAACCTGAACTACCTCGCAATCATTCTCCCGGAGAACGATCGCGCCTTGCGCGTGTCGATTCACGGGGCCGTCATCACCTTTCTCGGCGGCTGTTCGCCGGTGATCTGGGGCTTGTTTCTGAAAGGCCACGGCGGCGCGCCCGCGGTCAACGTGGCGGTATTCCAAATTCTTTTTCTCACGCTGCTGTTGGGTTCACTGGCGCTGCTTTGGTTGCTGCGGAAGCTTCCGGAGAGGACCGGCCCGGTGGTGCCGCTCATGCAGGGCGAATGGCTAATCCGCCCCTTCCGCGCGATGGCCAATCTGGTCAATCTGGTCGAGCGCCCGCCGGAAAAACGCGACGACCGTGCGCCGTAGCCATGAAGTCGAACCGGCAATACGAATGAAATCGTTCCAACCGAACGGAGAGTGTGGGAGCGTCGCTTGACGACCTCTCCCTGCGCTATCAGCCCCATGATCACATCGCGGATTCATTCCATTTTTTTCTCCGCCCTCCTCCTGCTCACGCCGGCCGCTCTCCGGGCGGGCGACGCGGACGCGGTGAAGATAACGCTCCTGCGGCTGCCCAGCGGACTCCGGTTCGGCCTGATCGGCGAGCGCCAGGCGCGGCCGGCGCCGACCCTGTTTGTATTGCAGGGAAGTCTAGACGTCGCCCGTCAGGAGCCGATCTACACGGAGGTGGCCCGGATCATGGCCGGGCACGGGTTTATCAGCGTCGTGCTTGACGCGCCGGCCCACGGCGAGGATCAGCGCCCGGGAGAGCCCGCGGAACTGGCCGCCTGGCGCGCCCGGCTCGAATGCGGCGAAGATTTCATCGGCGAATTCACAGCTCGCGCCCGCGAAGTGCTCGATTACCTGGTGAAGGAGCGCTACACGGATCCTTCGCGGGTGGCGGCCTGCGGCACCTCTCGCGGCGGCTTCCTTGCTTTCCACCTCGCCGCCGTGGAGCCGCGCATTCGATTCATCGGAGGCATCGCGGCCCTGACGGAGCTGACCGCACTCCGCGAATTTCAAGCGACCCGCCACCGGTCGCAGGCTGAGGCCCTGTCGCTGCCCGCGCTCGCGCCGCGGCTGGCGGGCCGGCCGGCCTGGGTGAGCATCGGCAACAACGACACGCGGGTCGACACTGACCGGATCATCGCCTTCACCCGCGCCTTGGTGAAGGCAACCGCCGAGGGTCAGAAGCCCGATGCCCCCGTGCCCGTGGAGTTAATCGTCAATTCCAGCGGCGGTCACCGGAGCACGCTCCATGATCACGAATTGCTAGCCGCGTGGTTGCTAGCTCAGTTCGCCGGGGCGAAATGAGGGGAAGTTTGTTCTCCCTTGAACTGCAGCGAATAGATATCCGCGTCCCGCATCACGAATCGCAGGCGGACCGGCTTGCCGGCGAGCCGGGCAAAGGGCGAACGGTCCGTCCGGCCCGACGGATGCTTCCACCGCACGGCCTGCGCGATCTTGTCCCCGTAGATTAGCGGCGATTCCTCGAGGAAAAAGCCCGGGATGGGCTGGCCGTTGGTGTCCTGGATCTCGATGCGAATGCTGCCGGCGGCCGAAGTGGAATAGTTGAGCACGAGGCTGGTGCCGGTGAAGATGAGCGGCTTGGTGATGAGTTCGCCGCCGGAATAGCGGGCATGGGCCGAGACAAATCCGTCCGGCCTTACCGTGAGCCGCTCAATCCGATTGCTGGGAAAGGTGTAGTCGCGCTCGATGTAGAGGGAAATCTCCTCGGGTCCCGTCCCCAGCATTCCGCTCACCGGGGTGTTGGCCCGGTGCGCCCAATTGCGCTCGTGGAGTCCGGGCCGGATAAAAGCCTCCTCAAACCGTTTCCAATGAATCCCGTCGCGTGTGCTCATGAACACCGCGTCCGACGTGCCGGGACTCATCGCTTCCATTTCCGGGTAATAGGTCTTCCAAGGCATGAACCGCCGCGGCATCGCCAAATAGATCTGCGGCGCCCGGAAGTAGGGCGCGGTGGCGTTGGTGTAGAGGTTCGCGGCCGGAGCGTCCCCGAAATCGGCCCACTGGCCCTGAGTCCAGTTCAGAAAATCCTTCGAACTCGCATATTTTATCGAGCGCAAGCCGTGGACGAAGTCGCGATAGATCGCCGTATATTGCCCCCGGTGAGCATCCCAAAAGACGACGTTCAGCGAATCGAACGCTCCGTCGGTGATGATCGGCTTCTCCTGCACCCGGCGCCAATTTTTGCCGTCGGCCGACACAAAACCAAGGAGCACCGGCTTGCGTGTATCGCCATCATAGTTACTGCTCGCCACCGCCTTGTATCGCTCGTCCGGCGGCGTCGCCGG
>JBKJRG010000577.1:0-4330 GCA_046594805.1 Opitutaceae bacterium
CAGCCGTGGCCAATCGCTGGTTCACCGCGCGGCGCGGGTTGGTGATGGGTCTGCTGACGGCGAGCACCGCGACGGGCCAATTGGTTTTTCTGCCGTCGCTCGCGACGGCAGTGACGGATCGAGGGTGGCGTGCGGCGCCATTGATCGTGGCGGCGGCCGCGCTCGCGATGATCCCGCTCATCGCCTGGTGGATGCGCGATGATCCGCGCGATGTTGGGCAGCGGCCCTATGGAGAACCTGACACGGCGCCAAGCGAGCGGACTGCGCCAGCGGTGAGCCAACAGAATCCAGCGATGCGGGCGATCGCCGTGCTGGGCGAAGCCGTGCGCGTGCGCGATTTCTGGCTGCTGGCGGGTTCATTCTTCGTGTGCGGCGCGAGCACAAACGGATTGATTGGCACGCACCTCATTGCGGCGGCCTTCGATTGTGGCGTGCCCGAGGTGCGGGCGGCCGGTTTGCTCGCGATGATGGGGCTCTTCGATTTGGTGGGCACCACGGCGTCCGGGTGGCTGAGTGACCGGTACAATTGTCGGTATCTGCTCTTTGGTTATTACGGGCTTCGCGGACTGTCGCTGATGTTTCTGCCGCAGGCGTTGCTCGGGCCCGTGGCGGGGCTTGGCGTGTTCGCGGTGTTTTATGGGCTGGACTGGATTGCCACCGTGCCGCCCACGGTACGACTGACCGGGGAGGTTTTCGGACGGGAGAAGGCGACCATCGTGTTCGGATGGGTGGTCGCTTCGCACCAAGTGGGCGCGGCATTTGCCGCTTACACCGCTGGGGCGATCCGCACGCAGTTCGGTTCGTACGCGCCGGCGTTCATCGGTGCCGGCGCACTCTGCGTGATCGCCGCGCTGGCGGTCCTGCCGATTGCGCGGGCCCGGGCCGCGCTTGCGCCCGCCCCGCCGTGAAATTGGCGCGCCCCGGGGCGCGCCTTCAAAACCGGCGCGCCGCGCCCCGCTCTAACTGTGCTTTTGCCACTCGAGCTTGTGGCGGTCGATCCAGCGATAGTGATCGGCGTAGTGCAGTCCACCCGCGGAGGACTCGTCGAGGATTACCGTGGCGCGGGGGTGTTGCTGCAGCGCCGAGCCGGGGCAGATCGCGCAGAGGGGACCCTCGATCATCTGCTCGACGGCGCGGACCTTGGCGGGGCCGAAAGCGAGCAGCAGGCAGCGGCGGGCGTCCAGGATGGTGCCAATGCCCATCGTCATGGCGTGCTTGGGCATGGCCTCGAACGAGCCAAAAACCTCGCTGTTATCGCGCAGGGTCTGCTCCGAAAGAATCTTGATCCACGTGCGCGACCGCAGCGAACCGGTCGGTTCGTTGAAGCCAATGTGACCGTTCCGGCCCAGCCCGAGGAGCTGCATGTCGATCCCGCCCGCGGCGACGATTCGATCCTCGTAGCTGCGGCACTCCGCGTGGAGATCCGGCGCGATGCCGTTGGGCACGTGGGTCCGTGCCTGGTCGATGTTGATATGCCGGAAGAGATTTTCCCGCATGAAAAACCGGTAGGATTGCGGATGGTCGCCGGACAGCCCGACGTATTCGTCGAGGTTGAACGTCGTCACCTGGCTGAAATCGAGGGCTTCCTCGCGATGCAACCGGATGAGTTCCTGATAGAGGCGCAACGGGGTGCGGCCGGTGGCAAGGCCGAGCACGGCGTTGGGCTTGTCCCGAACGACGTTGGCAATAATCCTGGCGCCAAGCACGCAGCCGGTCTCGGCGGAATCACGAATAAGGACTTCCATGGGTTTGAGGCGGAAGGGACAGCGTGGGCGCTCGCGCTACCGTTTCAATTCTTCTGTCGGACATCCGCAACCGCCCCCGCAGCCGGGCTTGCGCCGTTTCGCAACCGTGCGTGCCACGAGCCACACCGCGGCGATGGCCACCACAATGAGCGCGGCGATGGTTTGTGCTTGGGGAGACATGATTGGGAAGACTGGGAAGACCTAGGAGACTTGGAAGACCTGGAAGATTTTAAGACTGGAAAGAGGAAGTCTCGCGTTCTTCAATATCCCAAGGCGCTTCCCACCTGATAGACAATTAAGCTGAGAATCCACGCGGTGCCAGTCAGGTAGGCAATTTGGAACAGCGGCCATTTCCATGAGTTGGTTTCCCGGCGGACGATGGCCACCGTGCTGACGCACTGCATCGCGAATACGTAGAAAATCATCAGCGTGAAGCAGACGAGCGGAGTGAACAGCGCCCGGCCATCCGGCCAGCGTGCCGCCAGCAGCGCCTGGCGCAGGGGCGTCATGTCTTCGTCGTCCGATTCCGCGTTGAAGACCACGCCCATGGTGGACACGAACACTTCGCGCGCGGCGAACGAGCTGATCAGCCCGATGCCAATCTGCCAGTCGAAGCCCAGCGGCTTGATGGCCGGTTCGAGCAGGTGGCCCGCCCGGCCGGCGAAACTTTGCGCGAGCTGTTGCTGCGGGGGTGTTCCGTCCGGAGCCTTGGGATACGTGGCGAGAAACCAGAGGACGATGCTGATGCCGAGAATGACGGTGCCCGCCCGGCGGAGGAAAAGCCACGCGCGCTCCATCATGTGGAGGGCGACATCCTTGAGGCCGGGCAGCCGGTAGGGCGGCAGCTCCATGATCATGAGCGGCGGAGCGCCTTTGAGGAGCGTCCGCTTGAAGAGCCAGGCGAAGCCGAAGGCGCCAAAGGTGCCGAGCGCATACATCAGCAGCATGATGCCGACCTTCGTCAGCAGCGGGACGCGATCGCCGGGCACGAGCGCGGCGATCATCAGCAGGTAGACCGGCAGCCGCGCGGAGCAGCTCATGAGCGGCGCGACGAGGATCGTCACGAGCCGATCCTTGGGATCCTCGATCGTCCGCGTCGCCATGATGCCCGGGATGGCGCAGGCGTACGAGCTGAGGAGGGGGATGAAACTTTTCCCGTTGAGCCCCACCCGGCTCATCAGGCGATCCATGATGAACGCCGCGCGGGCCATGTAACCGGTG
This sequence comes from Opitutaceae bacterium, assembly GCA_046594805.1. Lineage (GTDB taxonomy): Bacteria > Verrucomicrobiota > Verrucomicrobiia > Opitutales > Opitutaceae > ER46. The sequence continues at coordinate 2,967 of JBKJRG010000577.1, forward strand.
CTTTCGAGGAGCCCGATGAAAAAAAACAGAATCAGGATCTGGGGCAGGAAAATGATCACGCCCCCCACCCCGGCGATCGCGCCCTCGGTGATCAGATCGCGCAAATCTCCCTTCGGCATCACGTCCTTCACCCAGTTGCCCAGGTCCGCGACGCGCGCGTCGATGAAGTTCATCGGATACTCCGCGAGCGTGAAGATGCTGAGGAACAGCAGCGTCATGACGACGCCGAGCGTCAGCCACCCCCAGACCGGGTGCGTGGCCACGGCATCAATCTTGTCGGAAGCGGTCGGGCCGGTGGTTCCGGCCTGCAGCACGACCTCGGTGGCAATCCGGCCGATGGCCTCGTAGCGGGAATTGACCAGCGTGCCCGCCCAGTCCATGCCCTCGGCCTCCCAGCGTTTCTGCCAGCCGTTCAGGATATTGTGAGTCCGCGGGTGCAGCGGAGTGGATCCCGCGACGCGCACACTGTCCTGATCGGTGAGGAGCAGCAATGCTTCGGCCCGCGCGATCAGCGGGGATTTGCCATCGCTGGCGATGAGCGACGCCTGCAATTCCGCCACGGCCGGTGCAATGGGGGCCGGGATGTCCCAGGCATGCCGGGACAGCGGCAGATCCGAGCGACTCATCGCCAGCTTCAGGTCGATGAGGCCCTTCCCGTGCACGGCCTCGCACGCGATGACCGGGATGCCGAGCTCATGCTCGAGCCGGGCGACGCGAACGTTGAGGCCGGCTGTTGCGGCCAGGTCCATCATGTTAAGCACGAGAATGACTGGGCGACCAAGATCGAGGATCTGATGAACGAGGTAGAGGTTTCGCTCGAGGTTCGTCGCGTCGACAATGCAAAGAATGCGATCGGGCTGCGCGGTGTCCGCCCGCCGGCCGAGCAGAACATCGCGTGTCACCGCCTCGTCGGGCGAGCGGGCCGCGAGCGAATATGCCCCGGGCAAATCGATCACCGTGATGGGCTGGCCGTGCTGCGAGTAGGCGGTGCCCACTTTTTTCTCAACGGTGACTCCCGGGTAGTTGCCGACCTTTTGTTTCAAGCCGGTGAGGGCATTGAAAAGCGTGCTCTTGCCGCAGTTCGGGTTGCCGACGAGCGCGTAGATGGGGGTGCGTGCCGCAGAGCCCGGTGGACGGGAGCGCAGAATGTGCGGAGCAACGGGAATCATGGCGGGGCCGGGCGAGGGGCGGGGAATTCGGACTGGCCACTGCGCAGCGTGCAGCGACCGCCGGGCATTCGGTGCTTAATCCGGGACGCTTTCGACCACCACATGCTCCGCCTCGGATTTGCGGAGGGTGAGGTGATAGCCGCGCAGCTTGATTTCGATCGGGTCACCCAAGGGAGCGGTGCGGACGAGAGTCAC
>JBKJRG010000632.1:0-3993 GCA_046594805.1 Opitutaceae bacterium
GAAGCCGGTCCTACTTCGCCGCCGTCAGTCCTTCGCCGCGCGGACGTCGAGCGCGTCGCGCAGGCCGTCGCCGAGAAAGTTGAGCGAGAAGAGCGTCAGCGAGAAGACCGTGCCCGGGAAAAGCAGCAGCCACGGAAACTCCTCCATCTTCTCCGCGCCGTCCTTGATCAGCAGGCCCCAGGAGCTCATCGGCGGCTGCACGCCGAGGCCGAGGAAGCTGAGGAATGCCTCGAGCAGCATGACGGCGGGAATGGTCAGCGTCGTGTAGACGATGATCGGCCCGAGGATATTGGGCAGGATGTGCCGGAAAATTATCCGGCGTCGCCCGAAACCAATCGAGCGGGCGGCCTCGATGAATTCCATTTTCTTCACCGCCATGACCTGGCCGCGCACGATGCGCGCCATGGTCAGCCATTCCACCGCGCCGATGGCGACGAAAAGCAGGATGATGTTCCGGCCGAAGAAAACCATCAGCAGGATGACGAAGATCGGAAAGGGCAGGGAGTACATGATGTCGACCGTCCGCATCATGAAGGCGTCGCGCTTGCCCCCGAAGAAACCCGCCACCGCCCCGTAGATCACGCCGATGGTGAGGGCCACAAAGGTCGCGCATAGCCCGACCCCGAGCGACACGCGCCCGCCATACAGCAGCCGTACGAGCAGATCGCGCCCCAGCGTATCGGTGCCGAGCCAGTGCTGTGCTCCCGGCGGCGAGGCGCCGAGCTCGAGTTTCTGGTCCTCGTAACCATAGGGCGACAGCCACGGACCAACGAGGCAGGCGAGCGCGATGACGATGAGCGCAAACATGCCGAAGACCGCGAGCCGGTTTTTCCGCAGTCGCAGCCAGGCGTCGTGCCAGAGCGACGAGCCTTTCTCCAGCGGTTCATGGATGACCGCGGCGAGAGTGGCGGGCGAAGGGGCGGAGCTCATCGGTTCATCCCTCCAGCCTCACCTTGGGGTTCATCCACGCCTGCACGATGTCGACCACCAGGTTGAGCGACATGATCAGGACCGCGTACAGAATCACCGTGCCGAGGACCAGGGTATAGTCGCGGTTGAAGGCGCTGTTCACGAATTCGCGGCCGATGCCGGGAATCTGGAAGATCGTCTCGATGATGAAGGAGCCGGTCAGGATGCCGGCGACGGCGGGCCCGAGGTACGAAACCACCGGCAGCAATCCGCCGCGCAGCGCGTGCCGGGTGATGACGCGAAACTCAGACGCGCCCTTGGCCCTCGCGGTACGGATGAAATCCTGGTGCAGGATCTCGAGCATGCCGCCGCGGGTCAGTCGCGAGATCGGCGCGGCATAGGCCAGCCCGAGGACCAGCGCTGGCAGCACCCGATCGATGCCGGAGTACCACCCCGAGGCATTGAACCACCGGAGATGAATCGCGAAGGCGAGCACGGCCAGCGGCCCGATGACGAACGTGGGAATGGAGATCCCCGCCATGCCGAAGGTCGACGCCGTGTAATCGATCCAGCTGTTGCGCCGGACGGCGGCGATGGTGCCAAGCGTGATCCCGATGACGAGGGCGATGCCCAGCGCGAGCAGGCCTAATTCGGCGGAGACGGGCAGCTTGTCGGCGATGATCTCGTTGACGGTGCGATTGGGGTACTTGAACGACGGGCCGAGGTTGATGCCGAATCGCTCGTTGAGGAAATCGTTCGACCCGAACTGCGTGTCGCTGCCGCTGCGGGAAAAATTAAGTTTCTTCGGCGTGATCTTCCAGAGGTAGTCGAGGTACTGGCGGAAAAGCGGCTTATCCAGGCCGTAGTGCGCCTCGAGGTTGCGCAGGATTTCGGGCGTCACCGCTTTTTCCTGCGTGAACGGCCCGCCCGGGGCAAACCGCAGCATGAAGAAGGTCACCGTGATCACCACGAATAGCGCCAGCAGCGACTGCAGAAAACGCGAGGCGATGAAGCGGAACATGAAGAGGGGCGGGGGCGGGGGTCGCGGTCGGCGGCCGGAAGATGTTACGGCCGCGGACCCGGCCAACGGTCAGTCTTTGCTGACCCCCGGGAAAATCACAGCTCCAAATCCGCGTATTTCCACGGGTAATTGTCCACCAGGGTGGTGAAATACCCTTTCACTTTTGGACTGATGAGCCGCGCGTGGGTGTAGAAAAAAAGTGGCATGACCGGCATTTCCTTCAGGATCAGTTCCTCCATTTGGTGATAGACCTTGAAGCGGGTCTCGTCGCTCCGGGTTTCCAGCGCGGTGTGAAGCAGGCGGTCGTACTCCTGGTTGCTCCAGTTCGTCCGGTTGTTGCCGCTGCCAGTCTGCCAGAGATCGAGAAAGACGTGGGGATCGACGTAGTCCGCGATCCAGCCGCCCCGCGACATCTGGAAATTGGTCTCGTTGAGCGAGTCCATGTACACCTTCCACTCCTGGTTGTAGAGCGTGATGTCGATCCCGAGATTGAGCCGCCACATCTGCTGCAGGGCTTCGGCGATGACGCGGTGTTTTTCGAGGGTGTTGTAGAGCAGCTCGATTTTCGGAAATCCCTTGCCGCCGGGAAACCCCGCCTCGGCCAGGAGCCGCCGCGCCTCGGCCACATCCATCTTGAACGCCGCCATCCCCGTGTAGCCTGGAATGGTTGGCGGCACGATCTGGTAGGCCGGTTTTTCCCCGGCGAGCGTGACACCCTTCACCAGGCTTTCCCGGTCGATCGCCAGGGCGAGAGCGCGGCGGACGCGCACATCTTCGAAGGGTTTCCGTGCCACGTTGAAGCGGTAGAAATAAACGCCGCACCAGGGATCGATCCGGATCGAGTCGGGCTGGTCGCGCTGGTAGACCGCGATTTTTGTGAGCGGCACTTCGTTCGTGATGTGCAACTGCCCGGTGCGAAACATCCGTTCCTCGGTGTCGGCCAGTTCGATGGGATACAGGTGAATCTCGTCAATCTTCACGTTGGCGCGGTCCCAGTAGGTGGGGGAGCGCGTCGCGACGATTTTCTGATTAGCCTTCCATTCCTTGAGCACATACGCGCCATTGCTCACGAAATTTTCCGGGCGGGTCCACGGGGTGCTCTTCCGGGTCAGGCCGCCGAATTTCTCGATGGTGCGAATCGGCACCGGGTACCAGGCGTGGTGGTTCAATGCACTGAGGAGAAACGGGGTGGCCTGGCGGAGCGTGAGCTGGAGCGTGCGATCGTCGAGGGCCTTGAAGCCGGTTTGCGCGAAATCCTTCAGCTTGCCCTTGTGATAGTCCTCGGCGCCGGCGACGTGCCAGAGCATGTAGGCATACTCGGCACCGAGCTCGGGGGTGAGCATCCGCTTGTAGCTCCCGACGAAATCGTGCGCAGTGACCGGCTCGCCGTTCGACCACTTCGCGTCGGCCCGGAGATGGAAGGTGTACACCAGCCCGTCCGGCGAGATCTCCCATTTTTCCGCGACGCCGGGCGTCACCTTCTGCTGCGGATCGGCCGCGACCAGGCCTTCGAAGAAGGTGAGATGGATCCGATGTTCGGGCACGCCGGTGACCGTTTGCGGATCGATGTCCTGGGGTTCGGCGCCATTGCCGAAGTGGAGGATTTTGATCGCGGCGCCGCTGGCGGGCTTCGCGGAGGAGGCGTTGGCCGCCGAGCCGCCTTTCCGACCGCAGCCGACAGCGATGAGCAGTGCGGTCAACAGGGTAGGGAGGAGCAATCGAGGACTGGGCATGGCGAAATGGAATGTCCGGCACGCGGATCTGCAAGCGCGGGACAGTCGGACGGCTCGTAGGGAGGCGGGATGTGCTCATCCCGAGTAATTGAGGCACGCTTGCTTGCTGGCCCGGCCGCGGGTGGGGAGGCCACCTTCCCATTGAAAACATTGTCCTGTGATTTTCTCATTGAGCCGCCTGCGCGACGCCGCATGAGTCTTGGCGCTGACCCACCCTGCGGCACCACCCCGCAGTTATCCTTTTGGCTAACCGCTGAAGGGTTTTCCTCCAACCTGAACCCCGCCACCATGCCCGCCCCTTTTCGTTTCAATCTTTTCATTGGCCTCTGC
>JBKJRG010000876.1:0-3521 GCA_046594805.1 Opitutaceae bacterium
CCTGCATCCAGATGGCGCGGGAAACCTTGATCGGATTCGGGTTGAAGTAGTGCGCCTCGAGCACGCCGCTCATTTCGGCGCGGCGCAGTTCGAGCACATATCCGCCATCGGCGCGCAGCCATTGGCCGAGGATTTTTCGCACCGCCTCCGGCACGGGTGCCGTCGGCGTGTTCGACGGCGCTGCCGCCGACGGGGCGGGCGGGGTTGGCGCGGGCGCGGAGGAAGATGCGGGCGCAGCGGCCTTTGAGTTGCCATTCCCTACCCCGGCAGTTTCGGCCTTCTGGCATCCGCTACCACCGAGGAAAATGCCAGCACAAGCCCCGAGCAGCACCCACCGCCTCGGTGCGGAAACGTCGGCAACGGAGACTCCCGGCAGGACGTTGGAACGGGTTGAGGCACGCGCTGTGAACATGCCACAGGGTGATCGCAGCCGCAGGCCGCTGGCAAGCCGGAGCCGCGCCGCGGCCTTTGCGGGTTTGCAGCGGAGCAGTTCGCACATTCGCTGGCGTTATGGCCGGGAAGACAAATACGCCGCGAGGCATCCTCATTTCTGCCGCACTCCTCGCGCTCGGCGTCAGCGGCTGCGTCCAGCGGACCGCCTCCGCCGACGCCGCCCCTCCGCCTCGCATGCCGCAAATCCTGCCGGCCAAACCCACCGCTGGCGCACCGGCAGTGTCCAAGGCGGATATCCTGGCCACTGCGCTTCGGCGCGCGAACGACGCCGATATCCCCGGTGCCCTGCGTGCGTTGGACGCAATTGAGGATCGCGCGGAGCGGTCGGCGTCCCGGCGCGAATTCGTGGCGTCGCTGGCGAACGATGACCCGTCCCGCGCGGTGCAGGTCGTTCTCGCCCTGCCGCCTGGCATGGCGCAGGCCGATGCGCTCGAGAGCGCCGCGCGCACGCTGGTCCGCCGGGACCCGGACACCGCACTGCAGTGGGCGCTCGGACTGCCTGAAGCCACGCCGCGATTTGCCGCACTTCAGGTCATCGCGGATCATTTCATTCGGGACAATCCGCGCGGTGCGCTCGACCGCGTCGCAGCATTGCCCGATCACCCGCGGCGCGACGAGGCGTTGGTGCTCACCGGCGCGCGCTGGGCCCGGCGCGACGCGGGGCCCGCGCTGGCGTGGGCGCGGGCGCTGACCGAGGGCGAACTCAAAACGCGCGCCTTGACGAGCATCGGCTTCGAGCTCGCGCAATCCATCCCCGACCAAGCCATCGCGGTGGCGGAGACCTTGCCGGAAGGGCGCAATCGCTGGCTGCTGCTGGCAGCCGCCACCCAGACCTGGGTCGCCCGCGATCCCAACGCCGCGCTCAAGTGGGCGCGCCAGTTGCCGGCCGGCGCTGCTCGCGACACCGCCCTCGCCGCCGCAGAAACGAGCCTGGCCGGCCCGCCGCGTTATCCGTCCGTCCCGCGCGACGGCACCCAGCGCGGACGCCCCTCCATCGGTGGCCGGATCGCCGGGGCCGTCCCGGGCGACGGGACCGAGCTGGCGTCGCTCGCGCCTGGGCCGGAGCGCGACGACGCATTGCGGAAAAAATTCGAGCAACTGCTGTTGATGTCACCTGCGCTGGCCGCGGACTGGCTGGGCGGCCTCGCCCCGGCGGAGCGAAGGGACGAAATGGTCGACCGCCTCATCCGCGAATGGCTGCCCCAAAACCCAACCGCGGCCGAAACTTGGATCGATCAGACCATTATCCAGCCAGACCGGAAGCGGGAGCTGTTGCGCGACTGGCGGCGGTGAACGATTCATTCTCCCTCGCTCCGTCCGGCGTCTGACGGTCCGCCCGATAGGCCCGATGAACATTCACGGAAGCCCGGGCGCGGCGTTGCTTTTGTCCCGGCGGGTGTTTGATATCGCAACCCCCGACGGCATGCTTGAGCGCCGCGGGCGCCTCCATGCCACCGCAGCGCCGCCATATTCTTTGCGCAGACGATCACGCACAAATCGCGCTGCTGATGAAACGGCTGCTCGAGCGCGCGGGGCATCAGGTGGAATCGGTGGCGGATGGCCAGGAAGCTTGGGACCGTTTGTCGGCGAATCCCGCGGACTACGATTTCGTGGTCACGGATCACCAGATGCCCAACCTCAGCGGGCTGGAGCTCGTGGAAAAACTGCGCGCGACGGGTTTCGCGGGGAAAATCATCATCCAGACCTGCCAGTTGACGGCACCGGAAGAGGATGCCTTCCGCGCTCTCGCGGTGGATCGGATTCTGCGGAAGCCCGGTGAGCTCCTGCAGCTGGTTGAGATCGTGAACACGGCGTCGTAGGCTGCGCGCGATCTTCGCGTAGCCACAAGCGTGAGCGAGTGGAGATTCCGTCCACTCGCTCACGCTCGTGGCTACCCATGCCGGCGGTCGGCGCCGAAGCGCCGGTCTTCGAATCTGTCACCCGTTGGATCGGGGAACACACGCGTTCCGTGTTGCGCGCGGTCCACGGCGATTGAACAGTCCGTAAGCCCTACCCCTCATGCATAATCACTCACGCTCTGCCCGCGGCGGTCGACGGCGGCTGCTGGCCTGCAGCCTGTTCATCGTGGCGCTGGCTCCGGCCATGTCGGCCGCGGAAACCGCCTCCACCTGGCAGGCGGGAGCTGCGACCGCCCTGATTACGCCCAAGGAAAACCTCTGGCTGGCCGGTTATTCCGCGCGAGTCCGGCCGGCCGAAGGCACCGCCCAGGATTTGCACGCCAAGGCCCTCGCGATCGTCGACGGCCAGCGGGGGCGATTCGTGTTCATCACGATCGATGCCATCGGCGTGCCGCGCGGATTGCGCAAGAATCTCGAAGCGAGACTGGCCCGGAGTTATCAGCTCAAGCCGGAGCAGTTCGTCGTGAATGCATCGCACACCCACAGCGGACCGGAGTTCCGCGCCGGGCGGCTGCCGGCCAATGCCGTGGCGTTCGAACAAGCGGCCCACGCGTATCTGGCCGAGCTCGAGAACACCCTGCACCGGCTGGCGGGAGAGGCGCTCGACTCCCTGGCCCCGGTGAAGCTCAGCTATGCGCGGGCGCGCGCCGGCTTCGCGATGAACCGGAGACTGCCCCGTCCCGACGGCGAACCGACCAATTCGCCCAATCCGGAGGGCGCGGTCGATCACGAGGTGCCGGTCCTGCGCGTCGATACCCCTGACGGCCAGCTCCGCGCCCTGCTGTTTGGCTATGCGTGTCACAACACCACGCTGACCCAGACGTCCTACGTGTATTGCGGCGACTATGCTGGATTTGCCCAGGAGTATTTGCAGGCGGCCCACCCGGGCGCCGTCGCGCTGTTCCTGACCGGGTGCGGCGGCGATCAGAACCCGTATCCGCGAACCATGCTTGACCACGCCCGGACCCACGGCCGCACGCTCGCGGCGGCGGTGGAGGCGGCGCTCGGCACGAAGGGGCGTCCGCTCACCGGCACCTTGCGGTCGGCTTACGCTGAAATCGATTTGCCGTACGCGCCCGCTCCTTCCCGCTCCGAATTCGAGCGGCGGCTCAACGCGCAGGACAAGCAGGAATCGCTTCACGCTCGACG
>JBKJRG010000904.1:0-3104 GCA_046594805.1 Opitutaceae bacterium
GAGTGAACCTGTCGCTGCGCATTCGCTGATGTCGCTGAGGTGCTGATACGCCACGCCGCCGGCAATCGATGGCACCCGCCTGGCCGCGGAGCCGCGGTTGAGTCCACCCGCATTGTGATAGATCAAGTCGATGCATCGCGGCCCCGTGACGTCGACCTCGAACACATCGACAAAATAGTCGGGACGGGCATGCACGCTCCGTCGCAGCTTCACGCCCGGCCACTCCACCGCCCCAATCGCCAGGTTAGGACCGAAGCGTTCCAGCCGTCCATGGGCCGCTGGCTGCGATTCACCGTCGATGACGACGGTGTTGTGACTCAGGGTCTGTCGATACCAGGTCTCGAGCGAAGCGACCCCGTAGCCTGGCGTGCCCAGGTCGGGTGAAAATCGCCAGCCATGAGCCCAGCCGGTCAGGCTCAGCTTGTCGGGGTGGCCATGATGGCCGCCATGCGGGCCGTATTTCAGCAGGAGATCCACCCCGTCGGCGGGACGCAAAATCGCCAGCCCCGATTCCGGCAGATTGACACTGTCCCGGGGCAGCGCGGGCACCGGCGGAAGCGTCTCGGCCCCGAATATCAGCGCGTAGGCGCTATCACGGGGAACGGTCCGATAGGCCCGGTGGAGCGTCGCAGCGAAACCCGGCTCGCCGTAGAGCGCAAAAGCGATCTCGTAGAAATCGGGCGCGGGCGGGACGCCATGGCAACACTCGCCGAGGATGCTCGTGAAATACCAGCAATCGTTGGTGGCCGGAAGCGTGCCGTCGGGGTACGCGCAGCGAATGGGCGCGAGCAAACTTCTTGGCACTGCCGCGTCGCTCGTAATCTCGGTGCGATCGTCAAACCGAAAGGCGATCGCCGACATCAGAATCGCCCACACTGAGTAGAAGTGGTAGCTCATGGACCCTTCGAACCAGAGCCCGTCCCCCAGCATGCCCTCGCGCAACTGGGCGCGCTGGCCCCGGTCGCCCTCGAGGGCAAAGCGGGTGAGATCTCCCCTTCCGGCGACGCGTCCGATCGTGGCGATCGCCGCATTGTGCCAGCAGGTGAAGTTGTGGATCCCTCCGTACCGGCGAGCTACGAGATGTTCCGCCGCCGGCACCAGGAGGCGCGAAATGATTCCGTCTGATTCGGCGACGGGAAACGTTTCGGCGATGAGCGAAAAGGCCCAGGCCAGCGGAATGATCCATACCGATTCGTCCAGCGTCGTATAGGTCGCGACTCCCGGATTTTGCCCCGTCCGCGGACAAGTACCGTAGAATTCGTAGCGGACCGCGTATCCGAGCAGGATGCGGCGGACGGACTCCCTATGGGCGTCGGCACCCTCGGCCCGCCAAAGCACCGCCAGCCTCAGCGCGGCCTCCGCGAGGTGGTGATTGACGAACCAGCGCCAGGCCGAGTCGAACTTCTCGCCGTCAAACCCGGCTTGGTCCACTGGGCAGCGGTGCTCGTGGGGGCGGTGAGGATTAAAAGTCAGCTCCACTCCGTGCACGGGACAGATGTAGTCGTGATAGTAGCCGCCGGGAAGTTCCGGCACCGCCAGTTGCATGGCAGCGAACGTGTCTGCCTCCCGCCGCAGTCGATCGAGCGCCGGACGAAATGCCGCGCTCCGGGCCCGTCGCGTCAAGTTTTCCAGTTCGGGCAGGGTAAAGATGGAATCAGGCACAATAGGCCTCCATGGTCGTTTGCGCGATGCCGTCCCACGATAGCTCGCGCAGCCGTTGCTCAATCCCGGGGCGCAGCGTATCGCGACGGATGGAGCGCGCGTCGTCGAGCGCCCGGCCCAATGCGCCCGGACCCGCCGGGTTGTAAAGCGCGCCGACCGTGGCATCGACCAACTCGGGCAGGCATCCGATGGCCGGAACAAGGACGGGACAGTGGAAAGACAACGCGGTAATCGCCGTGCCCGAAGTCAGGATATCCGTGAAAGGGAACACGGCCACGTCGGCTGCGTTGAAAAACCACTGGAAGTCCTCGTTCGCGTAAAATTTCGATTCCAGCAGGACAATGCGCGGATCGGCCTGGCGCGCCCGCTCAACCACGCGGGCTCCGTAGTCACTGCAAATACGCGCCGCGAAAAGGAAGCGAAGCTCCTCGCCACGCAGAGCGATGAAGCTCTCGAGCAGTTGTTCGACTCCCTTGTTGGATCGAACGTTTCCGAAGAACAAATAGACGAAGTGCTGATCGTCGAAGCCGAAGCGGGCGCGGGCCTCCTGGCGACCCACCACGTTCGGATACGCGTCGCAAAAATGCCCATGCGGCGCGAGGAACACGCCGTCCCTGCGATGGAAATGTTGCGCGAGCATTTCGCGGGCATACTGGCAATGGACAATCACGGCACTGGCGCACGCGGTGATGCCGAGCCGGCCGAGATGATCGAGATCGCGAGTCGTACTGTCGTGCGGATAGAGATTGTGCATCGTCCACACCACCTTGTAGCCGAGCGAGCGCGCCAGGAAGAGCGCGTCGATGAGGGCGGCGCAGTTGCGGGTTGTTTCCTCGAGGTCCGCGCCCGAATAAAGTCCCGACGGCCAATGCAAGTGCAACACATCGAATGCATCGCGATGTGAACGCAGCCAGTCAGGCGTCAGGTTTTCCCGAAAACCCGCCACCGAGTGCACGCCATGCTCCTCCATCGCGCGGGCGAGCAGGCTGGCGTAGGGGTTCGCCCGATCGAGCGAGAACCCACCCGGTTCCCAAAAAACCAAGGCTTGCATGGGGGTGCTGGCCTTAGAAGTCACAGGTCCCATCGGGCTGAAGCAGCGCGTTCACTTCCCCTTGCCCGGAAAAATCCAGCATTTGTCGGCCGACGATTTGATCATGGCGACGCAAACCTCGACCGCCGCACGACCCGCTTCACCAGTGCCGGCCTGGCTGGGCCGCCCCTCGATCGCGTCAACGAAAGCCTGCAATTGGTCGGTGTAGGCCTGCATGCGCACGTCGGCGAACGCCGTGTCCGCGCCCTCGTGCTTTACCGGAGGCTGTTGCGACATCAGCCGCCAGCCCTGCGCGTCCGACATGCGAAGTTCACCGTAGGGGTCGAGATCGAGCAGCCCCGTGGTGCCGATAATCCGAAAGCGAAAATCTTCGCCTGGAAATGACTGCGTT
>JBKJRG010000003.1:0-8812 GCA_046594805.1 Opitutaceae bacterium
CGAGATCGTCATGAATGTCACGGGCAACATGGAGCGGTTCATCTGGGGCTTCGATGGCAAAAAATTCGCCGAGTCAGAACCGATTCGGCTGCGCTTCGGCGAACGCGTGCGCGTGACATTCATCAATCACACCATGATGGAGCATCCGCTGCACCTGCACGGGATGTTCATGGAACTTGAGAACGGCGCGGAGGGACTCGCACCGCTGAAGCACACCGTGATCGTGAAACCGGGAGAGAAAATCTCGGTGCTAGTGACCGCGGATGCGCGTGGCGACTGGGCGTTCCACTGCCATCTCCAATATCACATGGAGGCGGGAATGTTCCGCGTGTTCAGCGTCGCGTGAGAAGAACCACCATGAACACGAAAACTCTTTCTCACTTCGTTGTCGCGCTCACGTTCCTCCTCGGCTCGTCGGCCGTCGCGTTCGCCGCCAAGTCCGGTCACTCCGGTCACGGCAACGGTCTGGGAAAACCACTGCCGCCCGGCTGGGAACCGGCCATGCACGATCCGATGTTCAGGACGTTCACACTTTTTGAAAAAGCCGAGTTCCGCACCGGCGATGCGCCGGACGCATCGGTCGTCGATGCGCAGGGCTGGATCGGCGGCGACTACCAGCGGTTCTGGTGGAAAGCCGAGGGCGAGCAGGAAACAAAGGGCGCGAAGGCCGGCGAGTTCGAAGCGCAGGCACTCTACAGCCGGCTCTTCAGCCCGTTTTGGGATTTCCAAACCGGCGTCCGCGTCGATCGGCAATACAGCGGCCTCACGCGGGACACCACGGCCTTTTTTGTCGTGGGACTCGAAGGGCTCGCGCCTTACTGGTTCGAGATCGAGCCGGCGCTCTTCGTGAGCGAAAAGGGCAAGGCATCGTTTCGCTTCACGTCCAGCTACGATCAATTGATCACGCAGCGCTGGGTGATCCAACCGCGGATAGATCTCAGCGCTGCGTTGCAGGACGACCGTCGTCGGAATGTCGCCGCTGGGTTCAACGATTTCGAACTCGGCGTGCGGTTGCGCTACGACATCCGGCGCCAATGCTCACCCTACGTGGGGGTGACATGGCGTCGCTCGCTCGGCAAAACCGCTGATTTGGTGCGTTCCAGCGGCGACAACGTTTTAACCACGTCCTTGGTGTTTGGACTGCGGACGTGGTTCTGAATCCACCCTGAAATCAAAATATCCCACCACACGGAAACCCATGAAAACAAAAAACAAAATCACCCGCGCGTTATTCGTTCTGACCCAGGCGCACTGGCTGCGGCAGACGGTATTGACGCTCGCACTCTTCATGCCGCTCTTCGGGGTGGACGGTTGCGGGCACAAGCATTGAGCCGCCTTTCCGGGCCAATCGACCGGGAGGCGCTGCACCGCTGAAATCTACGTCTTATGTCGAGCGGCGAGCCCAGCGGACCATTGGCGGGGCTGGCGCGCATGCTGGCGTATGCCTTGATCGTGCTCTCGCCGCTCATCATCGTCGCGTTTGCCCGTCCGGCGACGGATCACAGTTTTGTCTATACAATCGGCAAGAATCTCGCGCTGGTCGGCTTCGCGATGTTCGCGATGCAGTTCGTGCTCTCCGCGCGGCTCAAGTGGATCGAGCGGCCCTTCGGGCTCAACCTCCTCTTCAGTTTTCACAAGGCGATTGCGGTCGTCGCTTCGCTCCTGGTGCTTTCGCACCCGCTCTTGCTCCTGCTGGGCGGCGGCGAACGTTCGCTGGTTTTAGGCCCGGAGGTGAACTGGCACATCTGGCTGGGTCGAATCGCAATGGTTGTCGTTCTGTTTCACGTGTTGCTGGCGAGCTTCCGGCTGATCATCCGGCTGAATTACGAAACATGGCGCTTCATCCACAACGTGGTTGCGGTGGTGTTTCTGCCGCTGGCGTTTCTCCATAGTTGGAAAGCGGGCGGCGATCTTCAGCTTCCGGCCATGCGCGTATTGTGGGTGGCGCTTTTTGCTTCGGCCGCCGCGGCGTATGGGTGGCATCGTTTCGTGCGGCCGCTGCGCTTGCGGCGTCAACCCTACACCGTGACGGATGTTCACAAAGAGACGGATGGAGTCTGGACCATCGCGCTCGCTGCGCCGGCCGGCGTGCAGCGGTTCGATTTTCTCCCGGGGCAGTTTCAGTTTCTCACCTTCCGTCGCGCCGCTCACCTGCCGGTCGAGGAGCATCACTGGACCATTTCGTCGAGCCCTACGGAGACGGGCGTGCTCCGCGCGACAATCAAGGAATCCGGCGATTTCACGGCGACAATCGGCGAGACCAAGCCCGGCGACACCGCGCTCGTCTGCGGCCCGTTCGGCCGCTTCTCCTATGCGCTGCACCCGGAGCAGCACGATTTGGTTTTCCTTGCCGGCGGTATCGGCATAACGCCGCTGATGGCAATGCTGCGCCACATGCGCGACACGCAAGCGAAGCGCACCGTGACGCTGCTCTACGGCAACACCAACGAGCAGGACATCGCATTCCGCGACGAACTCGCCGAGATGGAGCGCGCTGGCGTCGCTTCGCTCAAAGCGGTGCATATTTTGAGCAAGCCCTCCGCGGAATGGCGTGGTGAACGCGGCCGGCTTGATGCGGAAATGGTCGCAAAGCTTTGTGGGCCGTTAGGCACGGACCGAGCGTATTACCTCTGCGCTCCGCCAGCGGTAATGAGTCAGGCGATCCGAGTTCTTCGGCAGGCCGGTGTCCCGCCCCGCCGGATTCACTTCGAGCGTTTCAGCCTTTAACCGCCGTCCGTCATGCAACCCTTGTTCAATCTAAAATCTTTTCTCGCGGTGCTGCTGGTTCTCGCGGTGCCGGGTGCCTTGCTCGTCGCCTATTTTCGCAACTACTCACCGGAAGCTGGCGGGCATGAGCACGCCGCGGGTGGCGCTTCCCAAAGCACGGGCCATGGTCACGCCACAGCCGGTAAATCCGAGGGGAAGAGTGGCGATATGCCGATGAAGCCGCACGGCGGTATGTCGTCTGCTCAAAAAACCGAGATGCCCGCATCAAAAGGCCACGAAGGCATAAAGACTACGACGCCAGCCCAGCTTGCGATGGAAGAGTCCGGACCGGCGGCGTTGATGCACATTGGAGCGAAGGGTTTTTTCCTCGATCGGCCGCAGACGTTTACGCCACGCGCCGATCAGGCTAAAACGCTCGGTGAAATCAAAGAGCGTTCCGCGATGGCGATGATGGCGGCGGACAAAAAACTTCAGGAAGCCGAACAGCAACTCTGGAAGCTCACCGCGAGCGACCGCCCCAACCTCGCAGAGATCGAAACGAAAGCACGCGAAGTTGAAAAACTCCGGGCCGATCAGCGGATCGCATTCATCCGGTCAGTCGCCGAGGCCGCGAACCTGCTTACTGCAGAACAGAAAGAAACGCTTCTGCGGAGCCCTGGTTCCTCCAAGCCAGACGCTCGTTCTTCCGCACCGGTTCCGGGACAAACGAAAGGGCCGGCGGAGCCCGCGCACAAACACTAAGCCGGCAGGTCTGTTTGAACCAGCACAGTCAACCCACATAATATATGAAATCACTACTCAGACTCAGCGCCGTCGGCTTTGCCGCGGCACTTCTTGCCACCACTCAACTGATCGCTGCCGATCATATGACCGAGAGCCTTCGCCCCTTGAAGGGTGAGGCCTTCGAGATGAGTTTCCTGAGCCAAATGATCGAGCACCACAAGCAGGGCATCGAAATGGCGAAGCTGGTTCCCCATCATACCAAACGCGCCGAGCTTACCAAGTTTGCGCAGAAGATGAGCAAGATGCAGGAGAAGGAGAACGGCCAAATGGCCGATCTACTGAAAAGCGGCGGACACGGCGATGGCCGTGCGACGATGACCCATGGCGACAAGAAAATGGATCACGGCAAGATGAACGGTAAAACGATGGATCACTCGAAGATGGACGGCATGAAGATGCCCGGTATGGCCGAACTCGAGTCTGCTCAAGGGGCGGAGTTCGACCGGGCGTTTGTTCAACACATGATTATGCATCACAGCATGGCGGTCGAAATGGCACAGCTCGCCAAGGGCCGGGCCACTCGTTCGGAAGTGCTCCAGCTCGCTGATAAAATCGTGAAGGAGCAAAAGGATGAGATCAAAACCTTGCAGGGCTGGCAGGCCAAGTGGTCCAAGTGAATGGGTGCGCCATGCTAGGGGGGTATCCGCACACCCGTCCGGTTCTTTTTCCGTCATGCTGAGCGACTGCGAATCGTCTCTGTTCTCCTGGATGGAAGAATAATAGCGATCCTTCCACCTTCCCAGGGCTACGGCGGACAGGTCGGAATCGTTCAGGGTAACGACCTGTGCCGCGAAAATGGTTTGGCCTTCCATTGTTTTCCCGGCCTGCTTCCCGTCGCTTTCCACCTCATGAAATCATTTCGTGCTCTTCTCGCCGTCTCGGCCGTCGCCTTCACTGCCACGATGTCTGCACCTGCAGCCACCGCGCGGACTAAGATTCCGAACGCCGCGCAGCCACAGCTTGCAGTCGGTTCGGGCGGACGAGTCTGGTTGGTTTACGGGCAAGCCACTGAGGCGCCCGCTGCCACCATGGACCACGCGGCTCACGCCGCTCCCGCCGACGGTAAGAAGCAAAAGAGCCACCCCCAACCGCCCAAACGTTCGGGCGACGTGTTTGTCGCGCGCTCCAACGACAGCGGGGCAACGTTCGCGCCCGCGGTGAAAGTGGCAGTCGTCCCGAAACTCATGCTCGGCATGCGGCGCGGCCCACGCATCGCCGTGCATGGGGAGCGACTCACCGTGACCGTCATCGCGCACGAACTCCTCGCGTTCACGTCGAGCGACGGCGGCAAGACCTGGAGCGAACCGGTGACGATCAACGAAGTGCCCACGAGCGCACGGGAGGGACTGCACGACCTGGCCGGATCGTCCGACGGCCAGCTGTTCGTCACCTGGCTGGATCTGCGCAACGGCAAGACAGAACTTTGGGGCGCGTCATCGAAAGACAGCGGCCGGACCTGGGCGAAGAATGAGCAGGTCTACAAGTCGCCCGACAAATCGATTTGCGAGTGCTGTCACCCGACGGCGCTTTTCGATGCCGAGGGGAATCTCGCCGTCATGTGGCGCAACTCCATCGAGGGCGCGCGGGACATGTGGCTGTCGACCCGCCCCAAGGGCGCGACGAAGTTCGGCGCGGCGCGCAAGCTCGGCGAGGGCACGTGGCAGTTGACTGCCTGCCCGATGGATGGCGGTCTGATCGTTGCGCTGGGCGGCGGCAATTTCGGCGCGGTCTGGCAGCGTGCCGGCGAGATCTTTCTCAGCCGCACCGGCGGCGCGGAAAAGAGCCTCGGCAAGGGGAAGCAACCCGTCGCAGTGCACGCGAGCGGCGGTGAAGCTCTGGTGGTCTGGCAGCAAGGCGCGGATCTGGTGTCGCTGCGCGGCCTGAACGGCTCACCGGTGAAGCACGCGAGCGAGGCACGCTTCCCCACTCTCGTGGCGCTGCCCGGAGGCAAAGGCACGTTGCTCGCTCACGAGCGCGGCCCGGCAAAAGGTCCCACCACGGTGACGGTCGAGCGGCTCTAGCTCCCCTGGATAGCGGTTCCCGCCACCGCGCCTGGCGAGCACCCTCGCGCCTTCACAATTTTGCCCGCCGGAGCCTGAGCGCGTTGCTAATCACCGATACGCTGCTCAAGGCCATCGCCACGCCGGCAAACATCGGATTCAGCAACCAGCCGAAAACCGGATACAGGATGCCCGCTGCGAGTGGGACGCCGGCGGAGTTGTAGACGAAAGCGAGAACGAGATTCTGCCGGATGTTCTGCATCACGCGGCGACTGAGTGCCAGGGCGTTGACGATTCCGCGCAAGTCGCCCTTCACGAGGGTGATGCCGGCGCTTTCAATGGCCACGTCGGTCCCGGTGCCCATGGCGATGCCCACGTCCGCCGCCGCGAGGGCCGGCGCATCGTTGATGCCGTCGCCCGCCATCGCGACGACGTGGCCCGCCCGACGAAGTTCTTCGACGATCCGCTGCTTGTCCTGGGGTGCGAGTTCCGCGCGCACGTCGTCGATGCCGAGTTTCCTGCCGACGGCCTCAGCCGTGACACGATGATCGCCCGTCAACATTACAATCTTCAATCCGAGTTCGTGGAGCTGACGAATGGCCTCCGCCGTCGTCGCCTTGATCGGGTCGGCGAGAGCGAGCAGCCCTGCGATTTGGTTCTCAATCGCGACCCAAATAACTGTCCCCCCGCTCTCCAGCATCCGTGCCGCCTGGTCCTCGAAATCGCGGGAAACGTTCACGCCTTCGGCCTGGAGCCAGGCGCGTTTGCCGATGCGGACCCGCTTTCCTTCGATCCGGCCGGACACACCGGCGCCCGTGACCGAATTGAACTCGTCGAGCTTCGGCAAGGTGAGGCTGCGCTTCGTTGCCGCTTTCACCACGGCGTGCGCGAGCGGGTGCTCGCTGCCTTGTTCCAGTGCCGCCGCCCATGAGAGCAGGCGATCCGCGTCCATCCCAGCCGCGCAGTGCAGGTCGGTGAGCTCAGGCCGGCCTTCGGTCAGGGTGCCCGTCTTGTCGGTGACGAGATGCGTCACCTTTTCGGCGCGTTGCAGGGCCGCGGCGTCACGAATGAGCACGCCGAGCTGCGCCCCACGGCCGACGCCGACCATGATCGACATCGGCGTCGCGAGACCGAGGGCGCACGGGCAGGCGATGATCAGCACCGCCACGGCATTGGTGATCGCATAAGCGACCGCCGGTGCCGGGCCCCAGACGAGCCACGCGATCGCAGTCAGGACGGAGATGCCGATGACGACCGGGACAAACCAAGCCGACACTTTGTCCGCCAGCGCCTGGATGGGCGCGCGGCTCCGCTGGGCCTGGGCAACCATGTGCACAATCTGCGAAAGCAGCGTGTCCGCGCCGACTTTCTCGGCCCGCATTACAAAGCCGCCGGTTTGATTCACGGTCGCACCGATCACGCGGTCGCCCAGACTCTTTGCGACCGGCAACGGTTCACCGGTTAGCATCGATTCATCGACGTTGCTGCGGCCCTCGACGATCGCGCCGTCGAGGGGCACCTTTTCACCCGGACGCACCCGCAACAGGTCGCCAAGGCGGATTTGATCGAGCGGCACGTCTTCCTCGACGCCATCCCGAACCCGGCGCGCCGTCTTGGGGGCAAGTCCGAGCAGCGCCCGCACAGCCTGGCCGGTGCGCTTGCGCGCCCGCTCCTGGAGGTATTCGCCGAATACCGCGAGCACGGTGATGACCGCCGCAGCTTCGAAATAGAGGCCGGTCGAACCGCCATGCCGCATCTCGTGCGGAAAGAGGTTGGGCGCGAGGAGCGCGACCACGGAGAAGACATACGCCGCGCCAATACCGAGACCGAGCAACGTATACATGTTGGCGCTGCGATGCCGGAGGGAGCTCCACGCCCGGCGCCAGATGAAGTCGCCCGTCCACCCTACGACGGGAGTTGCCAAAATGAACTCGACCCAGCGGCGAACCCCCGCGCCGATGACGGAGTCGAGCGAGACCCCCGGAATCATCCCGAGCATCGCAGATAGAAACACGGGGAGCGCCAGAGCCGCACCGATCCAGAGTTTTCGTGCGAGCAGCCGGAGCTCAGCCCCGTCATCGTCCTTGTCTCCGGCCGCGCTGATCGGCTCGAGGGCCATGCCGCATTTGGGGCAGTCGCCCGGATGATCCTGCTGCACCTCGGGATGCATCGGACAGGTGTAAGCGGTCTGGCTGGGGCTGACCCACGCCGGATTCCGTTCCAGCGCCATGCCGCATTTCGGGCAATCGCCCGGCTGGTCCGATTCGACGCCGGGGCACATGGGGCAAAAATATTGGTTCATACCTCTGCTGACGGAGACGCGGCGGCAGTCTTACAACCTAGCCACAAAGCTGATTTCCGCCATGCGGGAGACACCCAGCTCCCGGCCGCAAAAAAGAAGCCGCGCGACTTCTTACACTACTTACTCGCACTCGCAGTGGTCGAGGCACGCGCAGTCGCCGCAGAAATCGACCAACTTGGCACGCAGTTCGGCGCGTGCCCGGTGGAGCGTCACACTGGCGTTGTTCGCCGTGATGCCAAGTGCGCCGGCCGCGCCGGCCACCGACTCTCCCCGCAGGTCGACCCGCCGCAGCAATTCGGCGTGAGCAGGCTTAAGCGCCGGAATCATCTTCTCAAAGCACGCGCAAATTTGTCGCTCGGCCTCAGCGTCATCCGCGAGGGTCACGGTGTCCTTCATCCAGGCGTCGTCACGCCGGACAGCCGCGTGGCGACTCCGGGCATGATCGATCAGGACGTGGCGGAGAACCTGGTAGAACCAGGCAACCGCCTTCTCGCCGTCCTTCACCTCGTTGGCCCGCTGCAGGGCCTTGACCAGGCCGTTTTGCAGCAAGTCCTCGGCGTCGGCGTCGTTGCCGACGCGTGACGCGAGGAATGATTTGAAGACGTGACGATGCGCGAGAAGCCTGGCCGTCACGTCCGCTGGCGCGGACTCGGACATCTGTGCCAATATGGTGAATAAGAGCGGCGAGGTAAAGGCCCGCTGCACGTGAAAACGCGACGAGGCCATTCGGCGCGATTGCCGGACCGCTTTTCACGTAATACGTGAAAAGCGGTGGGGCGGAAATTGGGATGGCTCAGCGGGTCAGCGGCGCGCACCCCTTGGGTTTGCTGAAAAGGCAGACTCAAACCACGGAGGATGCGGCAGTGAAACCGCGGCTGGCAACAAACCCGCCGAGTGCTATGGTGACCATGATGACGCCTCCGCTTCGTTTCCTCCTCGTGCTGCCGCTGCTCATGCTGGCGGGCTGCTCCTAACCCGAATCCACCGCCGCCGCGGCTTC
>JBKJRG010000192.1:0-2737 GCA_046594805.1 Opitutaceae bacterium
CGCCCCTTGACCCATTGGAGTTGTCTCCAAGCATCTCCGGTTCCCAAACCATGCTGATCCTGCGCGGCCCACCTGCCCTTTCCGAGTTCCGGCTGCAAAAGCTCCGGCAGGATTTCGCGGCCGCCGGCACGCCGGTCCGGACGCTTAGCGCCGATTTTATCCACGTGGTCGAACTGGCCGGCGAACTTTCTCCCACCGACCGGAAGGTTTTGGAGCAATTGCTCACCTACGGGCCGAGCCGCCCGCCCGCCACTGTCACCGGCTTGGTCCAGGTGGTCGCGCCGCGTCCCGGGACCATTTCCCCATGGTCGTCCAAGGCGACGGACATCGCGCATATTTGCGGCGTCACCGCCGTGAAACGGATCGAGCGCGTGGTCGCGTACACCCTGGACGTCGACCCGGCCCGCCTCGCCAAGCCCCTCAGCGTCCTCTCCGCCGCGCAGTTGCGCGCGCTCCAGGCGAAGATTCACGACCGGATGACGCAGAAGGTGTTCAACCAGGTCGAGGACGTGAGCGTTCTCTTCCGCCACGAAACGCCGCGGCCGATGACCAGCGTGCCCGTCCTCGCGCAAGGCCGCGCCGCCTTGGTGGCGGCGAACCAGGCCCTCGGGCTCGCGCTCGCCGAGGATGAGATCGATTACCTCACCCAGGCCTTCAAGACGCTCGCGCGCGACCCGAACGACATTGAGCTGATGATGTTCGCGCAGGCGAACTCCGAGCACTGCCGGCACAAGATTTTCAACGCCACCTGGGAAATCGACGGACAGCCGCGCGACCGCTCGCTGTTCCAGATGATCAAGAACACCTACGAGCTTCACCGCGAAGGGATCCTCTCCGCCTACAAGGACAACGCCGCGGTGATCACCGGCTCCCGCGGCGGCCGGTTCTACGTCGATCCCGAGACCGGCGCCTACGCGGCGCACGAGGAGGAAATCCACCTGCTGTGCAAAGTGGAGACTCACAATCATCCCACCGCGATCTCGCCTTTCCCGGGAGCTGCGACCGGTTCGGGCGGAGAGATCCGCGACGAGGGGGCGACCGGGCGGGGCGCGAAGCCGAAGGCGGGCCTGACGGGCTTCACCGTTTCCAATTTGAAGCTCCCCGGCGCCATCCAGCCGTGGGAAAAAGAAAACGGGAAACCCGGCAGGATCGTCTCCGCGCTGGACATCATGATCGAGGGACCGCTCGGTGGCGCGGCGTTCAACAACGAATTCGGCCGCCCCGCGATCAACGGCTATTTCCGCACCTTCGAGGCGGAAGTGCGGAATGCGCGCGGCACCGAGCTGCGCGGTTACCACAAGCCGATCATGCTGGCCGGCGGGCTCGGCAATATCAAAGCCGGGCACATCAAGAAGGGTGAGATTCACCCGGGCGATAAGCTCGTGGTGCTCGGCGGCCCGGCGATGCTCATCGGGCTCGGCGGCGGCGCGGCCAGCTCGATGGCGAGCGGGCATGGCAACGAGGATCTCGATTTCGCCAGCGTGCAGCGCGACAACGCCGAGATGGAGCGCCGCTGCCAGGAAGTGATCGACCGCTGCTGGGCGCTCGGGGAGGAGAATCCGATTTCGTTCATTCACGACGTGGGCGCCGGCGGGATTTCCAATGCCCTGCCCGAGCTGGTCAACGATGCCGGCCGCGGCGGCCGCTTCGATCTGCGCCAGGTGCCGAACGCCGAGCCGGGCATGAGCCCGCTCGAGATCTGGTGCAATGAGTCGCAGGAGCGCTACGTGCTCGCGGTGCCGGCGGACCGCATCGACCGCTTCCGGGAACTCTGCGAGCGCGAGCGCTGCCCGTTTGCCGTGGTGGGTGAGGCCACCGCGGAAAAGCGTCTCGTGGTCGAAGATGCCCACTTCAAGAATACGCCGATCGATCTCCCGCTCGAGGTGTTACTGGGCAAACCGCCGCGCATGCACCGGACGGACCGGTCGCGCGTGCCGGTCCGGGCGGCGCTGCAGCTCGGCAGCCTCACCCTCGCCGAAGCGGTGCGGCGCGTCCTCTCCCACCCCACCGTGGCGGACAAGACCTTCCTAATTTCGATCGGGGATCGCACGGTGGGCGGTCTGATCTGCCGCGATCAGATGGTGGGTCCGTGGCAGGTGCCCGTGGCGGATTGCGCCGTCACGGCGGCCGCGTTCGATGTTTACACCGGCGAAGCGATGGCGATGGGCGAGCGCACGCCGGTCGCGGTGAACAACGCCGCCGCCTCCGCCCGACTCGCGGTGGGCGAAGCGCTGACCAATCTCGCCGCCGCGCAAATCGGCGACATCGGCAAGGTAAACCTGTCCGCCAACTGGATGGCAGCACCGGCGATCCCGGGCGAAGGCGCCGATCTCTACGCGGCCGTGCAGGCCGTGGGCATGGAGCTGTGCCCGGCGCTTGGGATCACCATCCCGGTCGGCAAGGACTCGATGAGCATGAGCACGCTTTGGAAGGACGGCGATCTCCAGAAGCGGATGACGGCGCCGGTCTCGCTGATCGTTTCCGCTTTCGCCTCCGTGTCGGACATTCGTCTCTCGCTGACGCCGCAGCTGCGTCACGATCGCGGGCGTCGTCAAGCGACGCCCCTGCAAGAGCGTACCGGCGTAGGGGCGGCGCTTGACGACGCCCGCGATCACCCGCCAGCGGCGCCCCTAGAAGAGCCAGAGCCCAGCGGTGAAACGGTCCTCCTGCTGATCGATCTCGGACGCGGGAAAAACCGGCTGGGCGGTTCCATCCTCGCGCAGGTCGTTTCGCAGAT
>JBKJRG010000551.1:0-4845 GCA_046594805.1 Opitutaceae bacterium
GACTGAAAGACGACCCGCGGTTCGAGGAGATTCTGAAATCGGCGAAGCCGCTGTGAGGAGTATGGCCAATTGCCGAATGCCGATTGCCGAATGAACCCCGCCAAGAAGAAGCGTTTCACCACGGAGACACAGAGGCACAGAGAAGACGCTCTGGATTGCCCGCCGTGGGCTGTCCTTCGTGTCTCTGTGTCTCTGTGGTTCAATTTCGTCTGATGAGCGGATCGATCAAAGGCGCCGTCTTCATCAGCTATGCCCGCGAGGATTCCGTCGCGGCGGACCGGCTCGCGGAGGCGTTGCGCAGCCACGGGCTCGAGGTGTGGTTCGATCAAAACGAGCTGGCCGGCGGCGATGCGTGGGACGGGAAAATCCGGGTGCCGCTCCCCGATGCCGCATCTAAAACCTGCCCTCCCGGCTCCTCCTTTGCATTATTCGCTTCGCAATTGCCGGCGGCCTCGGCGTAGGCGACAATCCCTGCGCAGGTATCCATCTGGCTATTATTGAAACATGAAAACGCAGCGCGAACTTGGATCGAAAGGAGCGAAGTTGCTGGCGTTGCTCGTCGGCGAAATCGAGCGCGGACGCTTCAAGCCTGGGGAGCCGTCAACCTTTATCAGCTATGGCGAAGTGTTGGACAAACTGGGAATCCCGCAGCGTGGCCGGGCTGGGCAGCAATTGCTTCGCGAAGGACTGACGGAGTTGAACGAGTGGACAAAAGCGAATCCGGACGTTCCAAAGATCGCGGCTCTGGTCATCGACAAGAAACGCAAGACACCCGGTCCAGGCCTCGCAACTTCGCATGGTCAAGGGGAGAAAGAATGGCGGCAGTGGTGGTTGGATGAAACCGAGCGGGCGATCACTTTCAACGGATGGCGCCGATATCTCGTCAAAACCAGCGCCAGTGCCGTAAACGAGAATGGGGTTGATTCCGATTATCGCAGAATCATCACCATCGAACCGGGCAAGCGGGGCGGAAAACCATGCATCCGTGGGATGCGCATCACCGTGGGAGATGTGCTCGGCTGGCTCGCGGCGGGAATGTCGCACGACGAGATTCGGTCTGACTTTCCCGAACTCACCGAAGATGACATTCGCGCCTGTCTCGCCTTCGCGGCGACGAGGGAATCGCACGCGGTGACGTTGGGATGAAGCTCTTGTTCGACCAGAACTTGAGCTTCAAACTCGCGCAGCGGCTGGAGTCGGTGTTTCCCGGCTCCAGCCAGATCCGGTTGCTCGGCTTGGACCGGGCGGATGACAATGCGATTTGGGAGCACGCTCGAAAGAACAATTTCGTGCTGGTGACACAGGATGGGGATTACGCCAACTTAAGCGCTCTCCGCGGCTATCCGCCCAAGGTGCTCTGGCTACGCTGCGGCAATCGCCGCACGGATTACATCGAATCGCTACTCCATCGGAATCGAGTTCGCATCCTGCAGTTTCTGGAGGATCCGGCGGTGGGTTGTCTCGAGATTGCCTGATCGCGCATGCGCAACTTTGTCAACCGCGCCCAAAATCCAGTAGGGGTCATGTAGACCCCTCGCGCGGCCCAGTCCAAGTGGTGGATGCTGGAGAAAGGCGCTGGCGGGCGCGGCGCTTACCCATGGGGCCGCGGCGCCCTCGCCGCGGTTTCGGCCGAGACGCGGCGAGGGCGCCGCATCCCCAGCCCTGAACGCCGACGCACAAATTAGCGTGCGAACAAAAATGCGAAAAAGGGGTCATATCGAGAATCGAGACAAGCCTACTCGCAACTGGGTAAATAGTGCGACTCGCAGCAGCGCTGCAGCGCATCTCGTAGGCGTTGAATCGCTGGCTGGCCGAGCGACTGCATTAGGGCGCGGTCACGAGCGTGAGCTCGCTGTTGCACCGCTTCCAGAGCGCCGCCACGACGGAATCCCGAACCAAGGCGATATTGTCTCGATTCTCGATATGACCCTTTTGCCCCCCTTTTTGCCACCCCCACCAAAAAAGCGGCCGACATGGATAGGTTCATAGGATAAAAGGCGGGCGATCCGGACGGGCTGGAGATGCAGGGGCGGGGCTTCGCCACCGCGGGGTTCGAAAACGGGTTTCACAACGCCATTCGGGGAATCCCCACCATGGGTCAGGCCGGGGGTCCCGCGGAATTGTTCGGAACCTTGCTCACGATAATGCTCACGAAACCAGGGCAGTCGCTAATCACTGGACGGTTTGGTTCCAAAAAATAGGATCTTTACCCAGCTCCCGTGGGGTTGAAACGCCCGCGTTTTGGGGCGCCCGCTGCGTATAGGGAAAGCGTGGCGCGCGGTAGAATGCGCGCCCCCCATGCCATCCTGCTTGTTTCCCCGATTCTGCGGCCGGGTTGTGCCGCTTGTTGCCTTGATCGGTTGGCTGCTGCCGGCCGCCGCGAAAGCTCAGAGTTCAGTTCCCTCGATTACCAGTGCTACGACCGCAACGGCGACGATCGGCACGGCCTTCACCTATGCCATCTCCGCGACCGGCACCCCGTATCAATTCGGCGCGACCAGCCTGCCCGCGGGTCTCAGCTGTGATCTCGCGACCGGACGGATTACCGGCACGCCCACGGCAACCGGCAATTACGCGGTCGCGATCTCTGCGACCAACAATAGCGGCACGGGGACGGCGACGCTCACCTTGAGCGTCGTGCCGCCGCCCGCCCCGGTGATCGGCAGCCCGACGTCGGCCACCGGTACGGTCGGCGCGGCCTTTGATTATAGCAGCTGGGCAACGAACTCGCCCACGAGCTACAGCGTCACGACGCTCCCACCCGGCCTGTGGATAAACAGTGGATCCGGCATCATCCGCGGCACCCCAACGCAAGCGGGCATATTTCCCGTCACCCTTTCGGCAACCAACGCGAGCGGCACCGGGTCGATCACCCTGACCCTCTCGATCGCGGCGGGCACGGCTCCCGTGATTACCAGCGCCACGGAAGCACGCGTCGCCGCGGGCAGCCTTTTCAGTTATACCATCGTCGCCACGGGAAATCCCGCTCCCACGTCTTTCTGGGCGACCAGCCTTCCTGCAGGCCTGGATGTTTCCGCTGGGACGGGTCAGATCGGCGGGCGGCCGACCACCGCGGGTTCCTATGCCATCATGCTCTCCGCCGAAAGTTCGAGTGGCAGAGGTACGGCGACCCTGCAGCTCACGGTGACACCGCCGGCGCCAGTCATCATTGGTGAAACCACGGTCGGCGTCCCCTACGGCGCGCCGTTCACCTACAGCATCACCGCGGAGAATGCTCCCACGAGTTTCGGAGCCGAACGGCTGCCCAACGGGCTCACGCTCAATCCCACCACGGGCGTAATCAGCGGCACGGTTACGACCACGACTTCGTCCACGGCTACACTCAGCGCCACGAACGCTTTCGGCACGGGCTCGAAACAGGTGACGTTCGCCATTGCGGTTCCGCCAAACTCCAGCCCCGACATCACCAGTCCTGGCAGCGCGACCGGGTGGGTCGGCGTGGCTTTCACGTATGCCATCACCACGCGCAATTCGGCGACGAGCTTCTCGGCTGACCGCCTGCCGCCGGGTCTGTCGATCAACCCGTCCACGGGAGTGATTTCCGGTGTACCAACGCTGCCCGGGATTTTCATGGGCACGTTGACGGCGACCAACGCCAGCGGCGCCAACACGGTGTCGTATCAGGTTACCGTATATGGAGTGCCCAGCCTGCCCTCGCGCACGATATCCGGAACAGTCGGCAGCCCGTTCCGTGAGTCGATTCCGACGGTATTCAATCCGAACACGACTTACACCGTGGGGACGCTGCCCGCCGGTCTCACTTTCAACGCCGCCAGTGCGCTGCTCGAAGGCACGCCAACCTCCGCCGGTTCCTTCCCGGTGGCGGTTACCGCCACAAACCCGGCGGGGACCGCTTCCGCCACGCTGACGCTGGTGATCGCCGACGGCGGAATTCCCGCTATCACCAGTCCCGCGACGGTGACGGCGGCGTTTGGCCGGCCGTTTTCATACCAGATCAGCGCGACCAACACTCCGACCTATTTCAACATCGAGGTGCCGCTGGCCGCGCGGCAGCTTAACCTCGAAGTGGTCAACAGCACGGGCGAGGTCCGTGCCGCCGCGATCGGTAACAGCGGTTCTTTCGAGATCACGCTACTCGCCGAAAATGCCGCCGGCACGACCCGGAGGACCCTGGCAATTACGGTCCCTCACCAGACGCACGCCGTGACGCCGCCGCCCAACAACCTCCATCGGGTCGGCCAGAACCTCCGGTTCGACGTCCAATTCTCGACCGAAATCATCGTGCGCGGCAATCCCCGCATCCCGATTATCATCGGCACCACGACCCGCTACGCGACGGCGCGCTCCGAGGATATTCCGATGCGGCAGGTGTCATTCAATTACCAGGTGGTGGCAGGCGATCAGGACCTCGATGGGATTTCACTGGGCAACAGCATCGAGCTGAACGGCGGTGCAATACTCACGGCCCTCACCTCAGAGCCGGTTCCGGTATCCTTGCCGCCGACGCCGACCCCGTATGTGGCGGTGGACACGGCACCGCGCCCTGATGCCGCTCCGGTCATCACCGCCCCCACGGTGCTCAGCGCGGTCGGCGGCGGCCGCTTGACGTACCTTGTTTTCACGAGCGGTGGTTTGCCCACCAGCTACCAAATCACGGGTGCTCCCCCGCTCCTCGAGTGGCACCCCGCCTCGGCGTGCGTCGAGTACTATCCGATGGCCGGCAACTACACGGTCTCCTTCACGCTGACGGTCAGCAACAGTTTCGGCGCCGACTCGAAGGTGATCACGATCACGGTGTCCCAGGCGACCACCGCACCCGCCATCAGCAGCCCCGCGACCGCATCGGCCATCGTCGGCGCGCCG
>JBKJRG010000738.1:0-10171 GCA_046594805.1 Opitutaceae bacterium
CGCGGCTGGTTACGCGCGGCTCGAATCCAGCCAGTCCCGTGAATCTCCACACTATGACTATAGCCCCAGCCAACGCCATCAGGGCGATTTCGGTGGCATTCGCCTTGGCGAACGCCGCCCCGCTGTTAGCGCAAAGCACAGCGCCGACCGATGCCGATACGCTGGCAAAATACGATAGGAACAGGAACGGCGTTCTCGATCGCGACGAACTTGCGCAGAAAAACGCCGACGAAGCCAGGGGCGAGGCCATCGTGCTCACGCCGTTTGAAGTGAACACCTCCAAGGACATTGGTTACGCCGCCGGCAACACGCTCTCCGGTGGCCGCGTCGATACTCCGCTCGCGATCACGCCCGGCTCGATTTCGGTGATGACGAAGGAGTTTCTGGACGACTTCAACATCACCAGCATCAACGACGCCGCCGCGTGGACCATCGGCATGGACATGGGCACCGTGACGCCCAACTCCGATTCTTCGGGCCAGGCCACGTATCAGGCCATCTTCCGCGGCGCACCGTCCGCCCAAAACTTCCCGACCCGCAACGGCAGCCTGAACTTCGGCACGGCCGACAGCTATAACTCCGAGCGCTTCGAGTTCAACCGCGGCCCCGATACGTCGATGTTCGGCGACGGCGGCCCCGGCGGCCGCCAAGGCAGCTCCAGCAAGCGCCCGCGCTTCAACACCACCGCGACCAGCCTGAGCACGCAGGCCGATAGTTTCGGCGGCTACCGCGCCACCGTGGACTATAACAAGGGCTGGGACCGCTTCGCGGTGCGCGTGAATGCGCTCCGGCAAAACAACAAACCCTACCAAGACGACCTCAACCGCATCAAAAACGCCGCCACGATCGCCGCCGCGATCAAGCTGACGAAGAACACGCAGTTCATCGCGGAATTCGAGCGGGTGGGCGAGTGGAACAACCTCTATTCGGTCACCGTGGCAGACACGGCCCAGTTTTGGAACAACACCACGACGAACAACGATAACACGACGCTGATCGCGACCCCCAACAACGTGGGCCTCGAGCAGGTCAGCGCCACCGTCGATTACTACGTGTGGAACTTCGGCATCAACGAACTGGTGAACTACCGCGGTCTCCAATACCGCACCCGGGGCACCGCCTACCGGATTCCCTATACCGGCAATCCCAACATCCCCGCATCGCCGGCCCGCGCGTTCCCATCGGGAATCGATCGGCGCTTCAATCTGACGGCGGGGGACAACATCATCGACCGCGACAACGACACGCTGGCGTTAACCATGGAGCATCGTGCGGGCAACCTGTTCTTACAGGGTGGCTATGTGCAGAACAATTTCGACATCAATACCGTCTGGGCCAACGGGAGCCCCAACGAGTTTCGCGTCGACGTCAACCGGCTGCTGCCCGACGGGCGCCCCAATCCCAATTTTCTCAAAGGCTACGCCGATGCCGAGCAGAACCGCAATTACCACCAGGACGCCGTGCGCGAGTTGAAGGGCCTGGCTACCTATCGTTTCTTCGCCCCGAAATTTTTCGATTACAAGCAGCAGTTGAGCCTCAACCTCGGCTTCCGCCAGACGAAAGCCGAAACGCGCACCGATGCGTGGCGCCGCGCCGACAATCCGTTGCAGGCCGATCCCTACAACGCGGCGAACATCCTTCGCATCCGCTATTATTGGGACGCACCCCGTCCGAAACTTGCGCCGGTCTTCACCAACCCCAACAACACAATGCCCGGCCGCTGGGTGCTCGCCCAGACCGCCGGCACCATGGCGGAGCGGGAGGTCAAGTATGGCGGACTGATCTCGCAGAGCGCGTTTTTCAACGAGAAGCTCGCCCTCACCACGAGCATCCGGCGCGACGCCGTCAGCGTCGACGCCTTGCCCCGCTTCGGATCCACGGGCGCACCTGATTACAAGAATGTGCTCGGGCGCGGCGCGCCCGGCGTGCATATCAAGCGGAACGAAGCGGTGGTCTCCACTGCCGCCGGCCTGGTCGCCTACCCCTTCCCGAACCGCCACGAAGGGATCACACGGTGGCTGGCACCGCTCGGTTTCGTGTTTAACTTCGCGGAAAACAACCAACCGCCGGAAAGCGGCTCGCAAGCCCCGCTCATCACCGGCGGTGACGCTCCTTTGACCCATTCCAAGACCATGGACTGGGGCATGCGCTACTCGGTCCCAGGCGGAAAAGTTTACCTCACCGTCACGCGTTACAACACTGACCAGGAGGACATCGTGGGCGGGTTCGGCAGCCAGGGCGACATCCGCAACATCTGGCTCAATCTCGGTTACAACGACCAGAAGCTGACGACGGCCGAGTTCAATTATTCCGACCTCTCGGCGCGCAAACTGGAGGGCTGGGAGGCCGAGATCACCGCGAATCCGTGGCGCAACCTAACGTTGACCGCCAACTACTCGCACCCGCGGGCCTTCATCCAAACGGAAAGCGTCTTTCGCAAGGCGTATGTCGCCGCAAACCTGGCCGAGTGGCAGGCGGGCGCCGCCTTGGGCGACGACGTGCCGGTGCCGAACGGCGGTGGGCGGAGGACGCTCAACACGCAGATCGTCCGGGATTCGCTCCTGAACATCGAAAACAGCCTCAATGGCTTGACCACGGGCGCACTGGCCAACGATTCGACGAATCACCGCATCAACCTCGCCGCGAGGTATGCCTTCCGCCAAGGCATGCTGAGGGGTTTTGCTTTCAACGGCGGCGTCAACTATCGCTCCCACACCAAGAGTGGCAGCCGCGATGCCCGCATCAAATACGGCCTCCCGGATAGCGCGACCCCCACCCCACAGCAGAACGTCGCGGCCGCCTTCGACTACCTCTGGGTGCCGCCCAGTTACTTCGTCTCCGCGGGGGCAAACTATACCCGCCGTATCGGCAAGTATCAGACGCGGTTCCAGCTCAACATTTCGAACCTGCTCGACTGGGAGAAACCGGTGTGGGGCCGCAACACCACGGGCGGCGCCAACGGCGTCGCCTACACTGTCCTCACGGCCAACCAGCTCCTCAACGGCAATCCGCGCATGCAGGTGTTGAGCGGCTGGGCGGCAGTCGATCCGCGCAAGATCACGTTCTCGACGACGGTCAGCTTTTAAGGCCTGCTCCCAAGGTGGGTCGGCGTTATCCACGGTCAAAAACTTCCGTGTCTGGGCAGAACGGGGAAAAAGGGGACTGTCACTAACCCCCGCCCCACCTGCTACTCAACAATCCGGACGAAATAGCAAATGAGCATCCGCTTGGCATCCGCCGTGACGAGACGATGCACCTCCCAGTTGAACGATTCGGTGCGCGGGGCACTCGCCCGATCGGCCGTGAAGTGAATGCAGCAGTAGGGCGTGCCGGTCTTCAAAGTGTTCGCGAAAACCGAGATGGTTTGGTCGGCCGCATCGGGCGACCAGTAGCGCCGCAGGAATTCCGGCAGATCCATCCCCAGCGCTCCGGGGATCTGGGAAAACGTGGGGCGGGCGAAGCCGTTGATGGCGATGATGCGCATTTCCTCGGTCAGGAAAGTGGCGATGGGCGCATCGTCGACGACCGCCATGACCTCGCGCAGGGACAGATTCTCCAGAGCATCCTTTCGCAGCTGCCTGGGCAGGACCAGAAACTCGGGGGCGTCTTTCAACATAGCCAACGTGATGGCCGCACCCGTTGACGAGCGCAATGAAGCGTTGAAAGCCCCCTCCACCGAACAAGGCGTGACCGCAGATTTCGCAGAGAGCGCAGATGAAGAACCAAGGCCAAGCCAGCGAACACCTCGGGTCTCACCCTTTCGATCATCCGCGACTGACTGCCTTTATCCGCGTAATCTGCGTAATCCGGTCAAACCGGCGACTACCGCCCGCCCGCGAATCTAATGTGTCCTTGCGTCAGGAAGATCGAAGTCCGGGACACCCTTGGATCGCGCGCTCACCCTCGTCGCACGCTTTGACCGCACTCCTCCGAAAAAGGTGAAGGGTGAGGCCTGAGGTGTTCGAGTGGCCCAAGCCCTCGTTTCACCCGGAGCTTATCTGAACGCCATTTCAGCCTGACCCCGTACGGCAGCCTCGTTCCACGACGCAATGCGCTGCAGACTATTCGGTCCGCATTTCCGTCGTGTTCCCTATGAAGCGGAATTGATTCTTGCTTGCCGGCGCGATGCGCCGCTTAGTCGCCGCGCCTCGAACGGTGCGGGTCTGCGGATGATGAAGCTCTGATGAATTCCAAAACGCAGCGCCTCCTCCTCGGCCAATGTCTTTCGGCCCTGCCAGTCGGTCCATGCCTCTTGCTCGCGCTCCTGGCCTTGATCTGGCCGGCGGTCCCGATGCGGGCGCAAACGCTGCGTGAACGAATCCAAGCCAGTGAAGCGCAGGATCGGGCCAACGAAATCATCCGAAAAGAGCGCGCGCTGCGCAACATGCAGCAAGGTCCCGGGGAGCCGGCCAACCGCGGGAGTTCGCGCACCGTCGACCAAGGTCCTTCAGAATCCGCCCTCAAGGCCGATCGCGTTAACGCGATCATGAAGGATGCGAGAGCCGCGGCGGACCGTGGTGACCTGCGCGAGGCAGTGCGCTTGGCGCGCGCGGCCCAGCCGATTGCCCAGTCCGACCAGTTCAAGGCCGAACTGGCGACGTGGATTCAGGCGCTGGAAGCAAACATCGCTCGCAATGCGGCCTGGCAGGCGGCCGATGCCCTGCGACTGCAAGGCAACGCCGCGGGCGCGCGCGGCGATCTGGTGGAAGCGCTGCGGCTTTATCGCCGGGCCCTGGCCACCGATCCCGATTGCCTGGACGAGAAAGGGAAAAAATTTGTCGCGGACCTCGAAATCCGACTCAATGCGCTGGGCTCGATGCAGCATGCGGCCGCGGCGTTCGCTCAAAACCGGCGGGCCGCGCCGTCCGAACTCGATTTCATGACGGAGTACACGCAGGCGGTGGACGCGCGGCACGTGCCTTCCGGTCTGCCGAAATCAGTGGAGGATTCCATTCCACCCACGCCGGCCGGCGAACGCCTCCGCAAGGGTTATCAGGCGATTGCCGATGAGGACTGGACTGTTGCCAAGGCCTGGTTCGAAGACGCACTCAGCCACGAACCCACCGACGCCGGCCTGAAGCGCCTGGTTGCGCTGGCGGAATTCACTTTGAATTATCGACGTCGCCCGATGGCACCGGCGGACAGTATTATTCCGCTGGTGTCCGTCACGGCGTCGTCTCAGCCGAGCGCCACGGCAACCGCATCCGGTGCTGCCACGACCAAAGCGGACCAAAAACCCGACCCGTTCGACATCCCGGCGCGTTTAGCGGCCGCCCCGCCTGAGTTGGTCGCGCGTGCCACGGCATCCCGCGACCGATATAACAAAAACTCCGGCGAACAGGACATCGTAGCCCGCAGCGTAGCGACGTCGATTTCGGCGCGGGCCCGTGCCAGCGCGGCGTTCATCCAATATAGCCAAGAGCATGGCGATCGTAATGTCCTGGCGCGCGCAAAATTCACCAACGCAGCGATGCGTGGCGAAGGCTATTCCAAGGAGCAACTGGATGCACAATTTCAGAAAGCATTGTTGGAATATTATATCCTTACCGGCGGCGACGGCAATCACGCCCCCGGCGTCGGCGGCAGCCCGGCGGTCGACGAAATTGCCATGGTCGGAAAAGGATGAAAGGCGTGCCGGGCGCCCGTCGCGGAGGACCAGCTGGCGCGATGATTTACCCTCCGCCCCGTTTTCCCGATTCTTCCCCGGCGATCGCTCTTCTCCGCGGGATCGTTTTGCTGGGCGCGGTTCTCTCCGCAATTGCTTCCACGACGAACGCGGCGACCGTCCGGGGTGAACACATCGAGGTGGAGTTGGTCAGCGAGTTGGACGCCGTGGTGCCGGGCAAAGCGTTCACCCTCGCGCTGCGGCTGAAACACGACCCGGAGTGGAGCACTGCCTGGCACGGTACATTTTTCGAAATAGCGATGCCGGATGGATTCGTCGCCGGTCCGGTCCGATGGCCCGCGCCGGAAATGGGCATTTATCTGGGGTCGCGGACCTACAGCTGCAGCGGGGAGATTTTTCTGGCCGTGGAGATTACGCCGCCGGACTCGCTCGCACCGGGGACGACGGTGGAATTTGCCACCGACATCGGAGTGTGGACCTGGAAGGGCGATGCGAATACGACGATGGAAGCCGATCTCGCGATCACCCTTCCTGTCTCGGCCACTCCGGGCCAGGACACGCCTTGGGGAGCAGCCCTCCGGAAGACCCTGGCGACATTGCCCGCATCGTCGCCTGATCTGGCGGTCACCGGCTATCGACAGGGCCAGAAGATCACGCTCGTGGTGGACGCCGCGCGCGACCTGAACCCGGCCGCCAGCGAATTCCAATTTTTTGAGGAGGAGCAGCAACTCGAGACCCGCTTGAATGACACGGAATGGCGGGCGCGCCGGCAGGTGCGAATCGCGGCGAAAGAAGTACTGATCGACCCGCAACCGACGCGCCTTGCTGGAGTGCTGCGGGCGAAGGGCGGCTGGTTCAAGGATGGCGCCGAACTTCACACCGTCGACTTCGCGTTGATCGACGGTCCGCCGCCGCCAACCGTCCCCTTGGGATCACTCGCAGCCGCGGTCCTGCGCCACTTGGACAGCACCCCGGAATATCGCCAACTCCGCGCGCTCTACGCTCGGAACCGCGACGAGGCCGGCCCACAGTGGGTGAAATCCCGCTACGCGGAAAGATTGCTCGCGACCTTGGACCGGCTGCGCGCGGAAGCCGCGAGCGCGAGCACGATCGACCCCGAGCATCCGGAAAAACGCGCAGTAAATTTCATCGCGCATGGGGGCAGCGTGCTGCGGTTGGGCAGCATCGTGCCCAGCCGGGTTGCGGTGGACGAATCATACCACCATGGCGTTGGCGCGATTATTTCTCGTTTCATTCTCGAACGGGCCACCGAAGAAGGGGTGCTGGTGATTCCGCCCCCTTCCCCGGCGGCGCGGGAACCCATCGCTCGGGGAATCGCGGCCGCGAAGCGACAGGATTATGCCTTGGCGATTCGTGGTTTTGAAGAAGCGCGCGCACTGGCACCGCGCGCCCCCGAAGTTTACTTCAACCTGGGCCTCGCCGAATCGAAGCGGCCAGGCCACGAACTCCGGGCTATTGCGTGGTTCGGCGCATATCTCACCGCCGATCCCTACGCACCGGCCTGGAACGAGGCTGCGGTCCTGAAACAAATGAACCTGCTGCGGGAGAAAAATCGAGCCAACCTCGCATCTTGGCTCCGTGCCGTGCAAAACGCCGCCGTAAGACTGGCGAGCGGTGACAGCGATCGCTGGTACTTCGTGTTACAGACCGTGATCCTGTGGGCGCAAGCGGGGGAAATCGCCGCGGCGCAAAAGGCGGCGGCCCTCATTCCGGTTTCAAATCATGGCTACTGTTTTTCTCTGCACGAGATCGTCAGGGCTCAATTGAAAGCCGGGGATATTTCCGGCGCGCATGCCACCGCGAACACCATCAAAGACCGTTACACCCTCTCGGTCGCATCGACAAGGGCGGGCACTTCCTACGCCGGGGAGAGGACGGAAGTCGCCTCCACCCTGGCCAACGCCCAGACGGACATTGCGGAGGCCGAGATCCGTGCCGGCGACAATGTCGCGGGCAAAAAAACCCTGGTCGCCGCGCGAAACAGCGCCGCCCTGATCCGTTACGCGACGTACGAAGCCCTCGTCCAACCGGCGATTGCGGAAGCCCTCGTTCACGCGGGCGAACACGGCGAAGCGAAGGCGGTTTTGGCCTTGGCCCGAAAGGTCGTGGATGCAAATCCGGAACCGAATTCAAAAATCAGCGAGCTTCTGGGAATCGCCCGAGTTCAACTGGCGGCCGGTGATGCCACGGGCGCAGCCACCACCTTCGCTTTCGCGGCCGGCGTGGCTGGTGCCGCGAAAAAAAATGAATATGCCGGACAAATGGCCGCGGCCCAGGCCGCGGGCGGTGATATCGCCGGCGCCCAGGCGACCATTGCCCGAATCACGGACAACTCCATTCAGGACACGGCGCGAGTGGCAGTCGTTCGGGCGCAAGCCGGGCGCGGAGATCTGCCGGGCGCGCGCGCCACGACGCGGATGGTAGCAGACAAATACGACAACAGTCGGGCGCGTCTTGCCATAATCGAAGCCGCCGAAAACCGCGGTGAGGTTCGCGAAGACTGGCTGGGCGTGCTGCTGGAAACCGATTCCATCCAGGATTGCCCGTTGAGCGATCCCGTTTTCACGGACCTGGCCGGCTACTTGAAATCGCTGGCAAAAACCAACGAGCCCACCAGCTACTTCGAGTCTTTGCGGACCATTTCAACGCTGCAAATTCGGGCCCATCACGCCATCGACCGAATGCTCGGAGAACTCACCAAATAATGACTCTCCCGATGAAGCCTGCCTCCGCGCAGGCCTTGGCCTGGCTGGCGGCTCTCATCGTCGCCATCGGTTGTCTGGTCGGCTCGCCTTCGGGGCTCCGCGCCTTTGCGTAGATTGGAGATCTTCTCCTGGTTTCCTGGCTTCTGAATTATCCGTTCAATTCGGGTCGGGCCAACCCGAAGGGGTCGGAGCGTCGCAGTTGCGCTTGCGCCAGCTGCAGGATGAACGGAACGTCGGCCCCTTTCCCATGAAATCCGCGCTCCTTGTTTTCACCACGCTGCTGGCCGCCCGGCTCTCGATCCTGCCGGCCCTCGCTGCCGGTACGGATTGGCCGGGATGGCGCGGGCCGACGGCGGATGGACACGCCGCCGCGGACCAGTCGCTGCCGCTCACCTGGAGCGAGACGGAGAATGTCGCGTGGCGGGCGCCCATCCGGGGCCGCGGCCACAGTTCGCCGACCGTCGTGGGTGAGCGGGTGTATCTCACGACCGCCGACGTAGCCGCGGAGGAACAGGTGGTCCTTTGCTTCGACCGCGCCACGGGCCGGCAGGTTTGGGAAACGATCGTGCATCGCGGCAACTTGGAAAAAGGCGGTCATCGCCAGGCCTCGCAGGCTTCGGCTTCGGTGGCCTGGGACGGCGAACAGCTTTATGTGAATTTTCTCAACGACAAAGCCATTCACACCACGGCGCTCGATGCTGCGGGGAAAATCCGCTGGACCCAGCGCGTATCCGCTTTTGTGGCGCACCAGGGGTTCGGAGCATCCCCGGTCGTGCACGAGTCGGTCGTTTTGGTCGCCGCCGATCACCGGGGCGGCGGCCGACTGGCTGGGCTGGACAAGCGCACCGGCAAAATCGTCTGGCAGCAGGAACGCCCCCCGATCGCCAATTACGCCACGCCGGCCATCGTCACCGTCGCCGGCCGGAAGCAGGTGGTGGTTTCGGGGTGCAACCTCATCGCGAGCTTTGATCCCCTCACCGGCCGGAAGCTGTGGGAAGCGCCGGGGTCGACGGAGGAAACCGTCACGACCGCCGTGACTGACGGCCATCGCGTCTTCGTGACCGGCGGGTACCCGAAGAATCACGTCACGGCGATCGAGGCGGATGGATCCGCCCGCGTCGCCTGGACGAGCGG
Source organism: Opitutaceae bacterium (assembly GCA_046594805.1). Taxonomy (GTDB): domain Bacteria; phylum Verrucomicrobiota; class Verrucomicrobiia; order Opitutales; family Opitutaceae; genus ER46. The sequence continues at coordinate 9,487 of JBKJRG010000738.1, forward strand.
TACGAAAGTCTACGTGCCGTCGTTGCTGGTGCGGGACGGCCATGTGTTCGCCACCCTGGATGCGGGCGCGGTGGCGTGCTGGAAGTCCGACACCGGCGAGGAAGTCTGGCGGGAAAAGGTGGACCGCGATTTTTTCGCGTCCCCGGTTATGGTCGGCTCCCGGATTTACGCGACGAGTCTCGCTGGGGTGACTTCGATCTTCGAGGCGACGCCGCAGAAGTTTGCGCTCCTGGCCCAGAATAAACTCGGCGACGAAGCCCTCGCCTCGCCGGCCATCTGCGGCAACCGGCTTTATCTGCGGCACGCCAGGAAAGGCGACACTCGCCAGGAATTCCTTTGGTGCATCGGGAAGTAGGGGCGGCACTCAGTCCGCGGGCACCAGGCGGATGATCCGGCCTGGCTTGCCGATGTTCTCCAGCGCGAGATAGAGCAGGCCATCGGGACCGGTCTTGATGTCGCGGATACGACCGAGATTCTTGAACACCTCCTCGGTGTGCGTCACCCGTCCGTGGTCCACCACCAGTCGCAGCAGCTTTTGCGTGGCCAGCGAACCGACGAAGAGCTGGTTCCTCCATTTCGGAAATCGATTCCCGCCATAGAACTCGAGCTGGCTCGCCGCGATGGACGGCGTCCAGTCCACCACCGGGGCTTCGAAACCATCGGCAGACTTGCGTTCACTGATCGG
>JBKJRG010000882.1:0-7796 GCA_046594805.1 Opitutaceae bacterium
CCCGCGAGATCGGCCGCGTCAGCCAGAATTGCTGCGTGCCAATCACCGCATCGTCCTGCAACAGAAGGATGGTGAGCAGGTACGCCGCGAGTATCTGGAGCCAGTAGATCGTGACGATCACACCGGGTAGGTGCCACGCCTCCGTCGGGAAGGGATTTTTCGCCAGCAGCCCCGCGCCAAAGGCAATCGGCAGCAGCAGCAAGGCCACCCATCCGAGGAGCCACCAGCGCAGCCGAAACAGATCTTTCCGGACCAGATGGAGAGTCAGATTCATCGTTGTTTTTCCCGTGGTGAAAGCGCCAGCCGCTCGATCGTCACCGCCTGCGTGAAGAGCTGCTCCGGCTCGAAACTCACCAGCACCAGCGCTGTGTCCTGCTCCAGGTTCACCTCGCGCGCGGGCGCCGACAGCACGACCGCGTGGAAGCCGAGCGACAAACCGTTCAGGGCCACGGCACCTTTCTGCGCAATTGCCGGGGTTTGCAGCACCTCGCCCGCGGCATTAACCAGCAAATAGCAGCTGCCCTTGCCGGACTCCTGCCCAAGATAGCCGCGCGGCCCAGGCCGGTAGCCGAAACCGTGGGCGGCGGCGTCGCGCTGCTCGAGGGTAACGGTCAAAGTTTCGCCTTCGCGGTTCAACCCGGCGACGCGCACGCGTGCAGGACCGGATGATACTTCCGCGCCCAATTTCAACGGCAGTTTGCCCACGACCCTGCCGCGCATCCGTGCCACCAACATCTCCGCATGGAAGTTCGCGGGCTCGGTGCGGAGCCGCGCGGCCGCGGCGGCCGTCAGGCGAAATACCATCTCCCATGGCAAGTGCCCGCTCTGCGGACCACGCTGCCACAATTGCCGCGCGGCGGCATCGGCCCACGCCCCACCGCGCCAGATCAGTCCCCCTTTTGTCACACCGTCCGCCCAGCTCAATTCGCCTTTTCCGGCCAGCGCCGCGAAATAATCGCCAGCCGCGAGCGCGCTGCCGCTGAGCCGCACCGAAAGCGGCGCAGCTTCCCCGGCGGCCGGCTCCTCCAGCCGCTGGATCGTCACAGCGAGACCGGGGTCACTGGCGCGCGCCCCGGCGGGCCAGCCTGCCGGCCGCGCGTTGAACCGCGGCGGGATGTCCCACGGCCACGCCAGCTGCACCGCTAGCGTCGCGGGCAGGCTGATGGCGATCAACGCCCAGCCCAGCCGGGTTTTGCGGGTGAGAAATTGCAACAGAATCACCGCGAGAAAGGGCAGGATCGGAAATTGGATCACGACAGTGCGTGATCGCCGGACCAGCGGTTCCATCCACTGCGCCGTCACGCCATACGCAACGAGCAGGGTGTACATCACGGCCAGCCCCAGCGAACCAAGCAGGAAATGCCGCAGCGTTGGTGAGAGTGACGCGATCGCGAGCGCCGGCACGGTGACGGCCGCCTGCGAGACCATCGTCACCCCAGCCGCCGCCAGCCACGCGTCCGCCGGAAACCGACACAGCCACCAGACCGGCAGCAACACGAGGACCGGCGCCACGACGAACAGCAGGAGCGCCGCGAGCAGCTTGCCAAGCAAGAGCCGCGCGTTGGCCACGGGCCGCGTCATCCAAAAGCCGCCGGTGCCAACGAGCGGATCTTCGAGCACCGTCGCCCCCACCAGCAGGTAGCCCACCACCGATTGCAAGCCGGCCAACAGCATCGTCCAGGTGGTTAGCAGCGAAAGATCGTCCTCGGAGCCCGCCATGCCGCTGCCGAGCCGGAAGCCGGCCGTGGTGACAACGATGAAGGCCAGCCACGCCGCCACGGGCAGCACCATCCGCCGAATATCCTTCCGGGCGATGTGCCAGGCCAGCCTCACGCCGACACCTCCATGGCGCTCGCGCGCCCCGACCGCGCCAGCGTCATGTAGATCTCGCGCAGGCTCATCGGCTGCGCCTTCACCGTGGCCCCGCCGAACTGCTCGCGCCACGCCCGCTCGGTAGCTTCGCCCGCGTAACGCGTTTCGACGAAGCGCGTCAATGCGCCGGCGCGTTCCCATTCGAGCCATTGCGGATTCGCCACCGCGGCCGGTGCGGCGTCGGTGATTTCCACGCGACGAAACCGTCCCTGCAGCGCCTCGGTCTTCTCGCTCAACCGCAATCGGCCCCCCTCGAGCAGCGCCACGTGATCGGCCAGTCGCTCGACCTCCTCGATGTCGTGCGACGACACCAGCACCGTCCATTCGCCCAACGCCGATACTTCAAGCACGCCGCGGATAAATTCGTCCCGCACGAGCGGGTCGAGACCACTGAACGGTTCGTCGAGCACGAGCAGTTTCGGTCGATAGGCGAGGGACGAAAGCAGCGCCGCCTTCATCGTCATGCCGCGCGAGAGGTGCGCCAGCTTGCGTGATTCCGGAAGCGCGAACTGCGCCAGGAGCGTCTTCTCGAGCGCCCGATCCCATGTCGGATAAAACGGCCGGCAATAATCGAGTAGCTGGCGCACCGTCATCCACATCGGCAGCTGCTGGTTTTCCGATACGTAGCCAATCTGCGCCATTTCGCGCTCGCCCAGTTTCCGCGAATCGACGCCCAACACGGTGGCCGAGCCCGCGGTGGGCGGCAGCAGGTTCATCAGGACCTTCAAGGTCGTGGTCTTCCCCGCCCCGTTCGGTCCCAGCAGCGCGAACACGCTGCCAGTCGGCACCGCCAGGTTCAGCTCGTGCACCGCCTCCATCCTTCCGAAGCGCCGCGTCAAGTTTTGGGTTTCGATGATGTTCATGAGGTAAATCGTGCTCCCGCCGACGGTGCCGCGGCCCGCGGCCCGTTGTCATCCATTAGATGACAACCCCGGTTTTTGCCCGCTGTGCCTCCGTCACCGTTGTCATCTAATAGATGACAATTGGCCTCGCCGGAGGGAGGCGGATCGGCGCGGGGGGCGGACTCAAGGTTCTTCATTTGCCGCCGAGTTTTTTCCAATGCGCGGCGACCGCCGCCTGGACGTCGTCGAGCTCGAGCCCGAGTTTTTTTGCCTCGACCACCAGCCACTCTACTTCCGCCCCGAGCAGTTCGGCCCGCTCCTTGCGGCCGCCCAGTTCACGCGCCGCCACCACGCTGCCCACGGCAGGCGTGGTGACCAGCACGCCCTCCGCCACCAGCGCCGCCACCACCTTGTGGGCGGTGTTGGGATTCACCCGCAGTTCCTGGCTCAGGACGCGCACCGACGGAAACTTGTCCCCCGGCCGCAGCTGGCGCGTCACCACCGCCTTTCTGACCGCGAAGAGGATCTGCTCCGCCACCGGCAGGCCGGGCCGCAGTTCAATTGAGAACGGGAGCATCTGTCCTAGCTACACTAGGACAGATAGGACGGTCAAGTGGAATTTCGCCGCCGGCCGGATTTCCTCGAATGGGGGCCGCTGAGCCCTCGCCGCGGAAACGCGCCCGACGCGGCGAGGGCTCCGCCTCCCCAGCCAAGCCCCGCGATCCTGCCCCTCGGGGATTGTAAGCTATCCACAGTATAGCCGGCGAACTGCATGCCGACCGCACCCACCGCGAGCTGCCGTCTTAACGGAACGGCGGCACTTCGGCGAAGCGAAACCCGCCAGTCCGCGCCCGATTTGCCAGAAAAGCCTTTCCTCGGCTGGCGGCACTCGGCACAAACGCCCCGGTGGCCACGTCGAAGACCATTGGTTCGGCAGAGATCCAGGCGGCAATAGCGCGGGTGGCCGATGCCATTCTGCAGCGCCACCGCCGGGGCGGGCCACTGTTGCTGCTGGGCATCGCCAATGGCGGCGTGGAGCTGGCGCGCCGCCTCACGCTCCTTCTGGCCAAGGCGTCGCCTCCCCTGCCCGCCCGCGCCGGCACCGTCGACATTTCCTTTCACCGCGATGACATCGGGCGCCAGCCCATCCCGAAGGAATTCGTTCCCACCCAGATTCCCGCGGATGTCCACGGCGCGACCATCATCCTGGTGGACGACGTCCTGTTCTCCGGGCGCACGGTCAAAGCTGCGCTCGACGAACTCTTCGACCACGGCCGCCCGACCAAGGTCGAACTTGCCGTCCTCGTCGATCGCGGCGGCCGCCGGCTGCCCTTCGCCGCGGATTATGTCGGGCTCGAACTCGCTCCGGCCGCGGACGAGAAAGTCGTCGTCAATCTCGACTCGAAGTCGGCCCGGGCCGACTCTATCCGCCTCGAGCGCGCCAGCGCGGCGCTCAGCTCCTCCGCCCTCTAGTCCACTCTTTCCTCCCCGCCCCGCCTCATGCCCTGGCACCGCCGCCACCTGCTCACCCTGGAGGAACTTTCGCTCGCCGAGATCGAGCAAATCCATGTGACCGCCGCCGCCTTCAAGCGCACGCTCAAGCGCAGCGTGCGCAAGGTCCCCGCCTTGCGCGGCAAGACGATCGTCAACCTCTTCCTCGAGCCGAGCACACGCACGCGTATGGCTTTCGACATGGCCGCGAAGCGCCTCAGCGCCGATGTCATTTCCGTCGATGGCGCCAGCAGCAGCACGACCAAGGGCGAAACGCTGCGCGACACCGCCCAAAACATCGAGGCGCTCCAGGCCGACATGATCGTGATTCGCCACGCGGCCGCCGGGTCACCGCTCTACCTCTCGCGCATCCTCGGTATCCCCGTGATCAACGCCGGTGACGGCGCGCACGAACATCCGACGCAGGGGCTGCTCGACACCTTCACGATGAAGGAGCACCTCGGCACGCTTCGCGGCCGCAAGGTCGTGATCCTCGGCGATATTCTTTTCAGCCGCGTCGCCCGCTCCAACATCCATGCGCTCACCAAAATGGGTGCCGACGTCACGCTCGTCGGACCATCCACGCTGGTACCGAAATGGTTCACTGCGCTGGGCGTGAGCGTTTCGCACGACTTGAAATCCGCCCTGGCCGACGCCGAGGTCGTGATGCTGCTGCGGATCCAGCATGAGCGGCAGGCGGCCGGTCATTTTCCGTCGCTGGGCGAATACACCAGCATGTTCGGCCTCAACAAGGCCCGCGCCTCCTGGCTCAATCCCAAGGCCATCATCATGCATCCCGGCCCGATCAATCGCGGGGTGGAGATTGACAGCGAACTCGCGGACGGAGCGCGCAGCGTGATCCTCCAGCAAGTGACCAACGGGATCGCCGTGCGCATGGCCGTCCTCTACCTTTGCGCCGGCGGCCAGCCGGAATCCGTCCTGCAGGCTGACTGAACCACCATGACCGCCCTCTGGATTCGCCACGCCCGCGTCATAGATCCCGCCGCCAAACGGGATGCGGTCGGTGATGTATTTATCGCCGATGGACGGATCGTAGCCTCGCTCCCGGCCGCCGCGAAAAAACGCGCGCGGCAAATCGAGGCCCGCGGGCTCGTCGCCTGCCCCGGCCTGGTCGATGTCCACGTTCATTTCCGCGAGCCCGGCCAGACGCACAAGGAGACCATCGGCACCGGTTCCCGCGCGGCGGCGGCCGGCGGCTTCACCAGCGTGGTATGCATGCCGAACACCGCGCCAGTCGCCGACAATGCCGGCACGATCCAGTACATGAAGGATGTGATCGCGCGGGACGCGGTGGTGAAGGTTTTCCCGACCGGTTGCATCACGGTCGGCATGAAAGGCCAGGCCCTCGCCCCGATCGGTTCCCTCAAGCGTGCGGGCGTTGTCGCGATTACCGATGACGGAGACTGTGTGCAGTCGAACGATCTGATGCGAAGGGCAGTCGAGTACGCGAAGATGTTCGATCTCCCGGTGATGGATCATTGCCAGGATCAGTCGATGACGGTCGGCGCAGTGATGAACGAAGGCGTGGTCTCCACCCGGCTCGGCTTGCGCGGCTGGCCCAACGCGGCCGAGGATCTCATCGTCGCGCGCAATGTCATCCTCGCGGAGTACACCGGGGCGCACATCCACCTCCAGCACATCTCCTCCCGGTTTTCGGTCGACGTCATCCGCCGGGCGAAACAACGCGGCGCCCGCATCACGGCCGAGGCCACGCCGCACCACATTGCGCTGACCGAGGAAACGCTCGGGACCTACGACACGAATTTCAAGATGAACCCGCCCCTTCGCACCGAGGAGGATCGGCAGGCGTTGATCGACGGGTTGCGCGACGGGACGCTCGACATCATCGCGACCGATCACGCGCCGCACACCATGTCAGAGAAGGATCAGGAATTCGATTACGCCCCTAACGGGATCCTCGGGCTGGAGACCGCGCTGGCGGTGACGCTCGATGTGCTGGTGCGGAAGAACAAATTCAAGCTCGCGCGGGTCGTCGACCTGATGACGCGTCAACCCGCCCGCATCGTCAGCCTGCCCGCCGGCACGCTGGCGGTTGGCGCTGCCGCCGACGTGTGCTTGTTCGATCCGGACGAAGAGTGGCGTTACGATGCCAAGACCGGGTTCAGCAAATCGAGCAATTCCCCCTGGAGCGGCCAAACTCTCACGGGCCGGGTGAAAACGACCATCGTCGACGGACGGCTGGTCTACGACGGCAAGATGATCGTGTAGGGGCGTGCGGAGCGGAACGCGTGAGCGTTTCGCGCATTGGATCCGTCGCGTCATGCGCGCGGTTCGGACGAAACGCTTACGCGTTCCGCCACCAGGCGCAGTTCTCGTTGCGCGGCCTCCGCTTTTCCTTCGCACTGGTCGGTCATGCCCGTACCGCTCACTGCCATGATCGTCGCCGGATTCGAGCTCACGCTCCTGTTCGCCGGCGTCGTGCTGTGCTGGCGACTGGCGTTCAGCCCCGCCGCGCGCGCCCGACGGCTCCCGCCTGCGCTAGCACCGTGGAACATCACGCTCTCGGATTTTCTGTTGTTCGTGTTTTGCGCCTTTGCCGGCATGCTCCTCGGATCGGGCGCCGCGTATATCGGGGCAAAGCTGCTCGAGCTGCCCGCATTTGAATTCAAAATCATCGCCGGGTCGGGTGGTCAGGTGGGACTGCTCGCGGGCGCGGCGCTTGGGCTGGCCCAACTCCGCGGGCCTGGCGGCAGTCAGCCCTGGCCACGGCTCCAGATCGTGGCGTCGGGTGTGGCGACGTTTCTGATTTCACTTCCCGTCCTCACCGTGACGAGCCTCGCCTGGCGCAAGGTGCTCCGGCTGGCCGGACTCCCGGAGGATCGGCAGGAACTGGTCGACATGTTTGCACGCGTCGATTCTCCCTGGGCGCTGGGAGTACTGGTGATCCTGGCCATCGCCATCGCCCCGCTGGCCGAGGAATTCGTTTTTCGCGCTGGCTTGTTTCGTTACCTGCGCACGCGGGTCAGTCGCTGGCTCGCGCTCGTGGCCCCCGGCGTGATTTTCGCCTCGCTGCACATGAACCTCGCCAGTTTTGCGCCGCTGGTGGTGCTGGCAGTCATATTCTCACTCGCGTATGAACGCACCGGCCGCATCGAGACGCCAATGATGGCGCATGCCTTGTTCAACCTGAATACCATCATGCTGCTTTTTTCCGGCGTGCCGGACCTGGCCTAGGGCTCCGCCACCGGCTACAGTCGTGCATCCCTTCACCCGCAATTTTTCAGACTCCGTCTCTGCCTGGGGAGAGGAGAAACTGCTGGCCGCCATCCGGCGATGGCTGGGGGCCGTTTCGCCGCGCGCGCCGTTTGGCATTGGCGACGATTGCGCCGTGTTGCCGCCTTCGCGCGGCCGGCAACTGCTCACGGTCGATCCCGTCATCTATGGACGCCACTTCGACGATCAAGTGCCCGCGGCCGCCGTGGGAGCGAAGTTGCTCAAGCGCAACCTGAGCGACCTGGCGGCAATGGGGGGACGAGCGACCGCCGCGGTGCTGGCCCTCACGCTCGACGCCCGCGTGAGCCGGCGCTGGCTCGAGCAGTTCTACCGCGG
>JBKJRG010000027.1:0-5490 GCA_046594805.1 Opitutaceae bacterium
GTCAACGAACGCGGAAGGGAACGTGAATATGACTTTCACTTTTGGCGAGAACCGCTCCCCGTCTCTCTGCTCGCCGCCGCCGTCACCGGATTACTTCCTGATACTAGTGCAGGATTCCGTTTTTCCAACCCGTCTCGTGCGAAGGACTACCGAGCGTTCGTCCCTGCCAAGACGCTTTTCATAACATCGTTCAATAACCCTAACTGCAAACAACCAAAATGAGTTCAATAAACAATACCGCCAACGGCATTCTAACCAAGTTCGACACCTATCTCTCGGCAGACGGCCCTGCAGCCCTCGTTATTCGCGAGCAACTCGCGCCTGCCGAAGGCGCCGACGCCGTCTTCTTCCCCGCCACATATGCCGAAATCGGTTATAACATTGATGGGGGCTCACGCACCAAAGACCCGACTGCACAAAACATCGCGCTCGTTGATAGTGTCGGGTCTCAGGCAAACCGGATCGAACCGATGTTTACCGAAGGTGAATATGCGAAACTCGTCCCTCAAATTCGAATCGTAATTAAGGCCGGCGAAAAATCCATTAACCTCCTCGATGCTGGCCACCGCGCGGGCGACGCCATTGTGCGCTGCTCATCGTTGCATGGAGAATTACAAACGGCGTTTAAAGCCCTCCTCCAAGGCGACGCCACGCCGCTCGCCAAAATAGCACCTACCTCGCTTGTTTTTGGCGTTTGGGACTCCCGTGACACGCAGGCCAAACTTCCGCGTCTCATCGCCTCCACTATCCGAGCCTACAATGTCCGTAGACTCACACGATCGGCAACATACATCGCACCAGTAAACTGCATCGCCGAAGGTCTTCTATCCGCTGAGGACGCCGAAAAGGCATCCAAGGACAGCAAGAATCCGCTCTCGCAAACCGGCCTCGTCAATGCGCTCGCTAATGAGACGCATGGCGGCGTCATCGCGGACGGCGGTATCCGCCGTGACGCCACGCTCGCCCTCTCCGCACTGAAACTGCTGAAAGCGAAAAGCAGCAAAGAAAAGGCGAGCAACAAAGACCACGAAGATGCCACTCTCAAACTCCGTCGATACATTCTGGGCCTCGCGCTCGTTGCTTTTACGCAGCTACCGCGCGGCTATTACCGACAGGGCACAATTCTCGTCGGCGTTACTGACGATAAAGGCGAGCCGTTGCCCCCGACACTCGATGAAGTCGCTCTCAATGGGAAACGCACTCCCACCAAAATCATAGCCGGGGACGCGCTCGAATACGCGCAAGCCGCCGCTACCGACTTCGTCATCGGGCAGGGAAAAGAAGCTCCGTTCGAAGCCGCGAAAGCCAAAGCTGCCATCGCAGAAGCAAAAAAGAAAAAGAGCTAACATCCACCATGCCCGAACATCTCCGCATCAGCGTCCGTTTCCTCGACGGCACGTTTCACGGGCGCGGCGACAACGGCGAACCCGAATGGCCGCCTTCGCCCCTGCGCCTCTTTCAAGCGCTCACCAACGCTGCCGCCCGTTTGGGCAGTAGCGGCATCAGCGCACAAAACGCCGGCGCCCTGCGCCAGTTGGAAGCGTTGAAACAGCCACCGGAAATCCTCGCAGCCAAAGCCACCCCCACAACCGGCTACAAACTCTATGTCCCCGACAACGTCAGCGACCTCGTGGCAAAGCAGTGGTCGGCGGGTGAGTATTTCGACAGCAAAAACCACCCGATAGACATCGCCGGCTATCGCACCGAAAAAAACGTCCGCCCATTGCGACTGTCGGGCGACGCCGTCGTCCACTACCTCTGGCCCCTCGAAGCCACCGCCAAACCCGAGTTCGTCGAACAGCGCGAACCACTCGTGGCCATTGCCCGCTCCATCACGCATCTTGGCTGGGGTGTTGACCTCGTCGTCGCTGACGCCGCCATCGAGCAATCCAGCGACAGCGACGGCCTTCGCACCAACAACGCCACTGAACGCTGGCTCCCGGTCGAAACTTCTGGCGGCACGTCGTTACGCGTTCCCATCCCCGGCACACTCGACGCACTGGAAGATCGCCACGCGGCGTTCCTCGGCCGCCTCCAGACCGCCGCCGACGGAAGACAGTTCTTCCGCCCCGTCCCGCCGCTGGCGGACTTCCGCGTCGTCACTTATCGCCGTGAAACCGAACTCGCTCAACCGCCCTATGCCGTTTTCGCTCTGCGCCGCCTCGACGACTCCGGCTTCGTAACATTCGATGCGCAATGGCGACGCCTCCACCTCGCCGGTATGCTGCGCCACGCCGCCAGCCAACCCGACTTCGCCGCCTCCCTCGGCTGGAACCCAAAAAAGGTGAGCGCCTTTGTTCTTGGTCACGACACGAGCGACCCGAACGACGCAAAGCCCACTGAAAACACACCCCGTCTCGTCTTCATTCCCCTACCTTCGCATGAATGGCGCGGTGAGAAACGAGGCAACTCCATCGGCGCAATTCGCCGCGTGCTCGTCACGGTCAGCGGGCATTGCGATGCCACAGAGTTCCAACGCATCGTCCGCGCACTCGAAGGGCGGGAGCTCATCGACGAAAAATCCAAGCTCCCCGTCGTATTTCTCCGCCGCCAGTCGGACAATGATGGTGCGATTGCCGATTACTTCGCCGAATCGACAGCTTGGACAACGGTGACACCTGTCGTGTTGCCCGGCCATGTCGACCCGCGGAAACTGCGCCATCGTCTACGCGACACCGCCTCACCGGTCTCGGCCGCTGAGAAAGAACGGATAATCCGCAAGCTCGACACCCGCATAGAACGTCTCTTGCGAAAGGCTTTTATCGAATCCGGCCTGCCCGCGTCGCTTGTTGCCGATGCGGATCTACAATGGCGCGATACCGGATTCATCCCCGGCGCGGACCTCGCATCACACTATTCGGTGCCGAATCAGTGCCGACGCTTCCGCCGCCTGCACGTCCGCGTTGTTTGGCGCGAGCGCGCCCCCGACGGCACGCTTCACCCAAAAAAATTCAAAGGCCCTTTTTGCATCGGCAGCGGCAGATTCTCCGGCCTCGGGCTTTTCGCGCCAATGTCCGACGCGGCAGTCTAGCCTTCCCACCCATGAGCACGCCGGCCGACGATCCCTCAGCGCCGCTTGGAGAGAGAATCGTCGAGCCGCTGCCGGCGCGCAATCCCTCTTTGGCCTCGGGCTCTACTTCCCGGCCGACGCGTAAGCACACCCCAGCCTTCACTTGTCATCCGCCTCAAACCTCGCCTCCTCATGCCTCATGACCTGGCAGGACAAACTCCGCCGCCTCCGGGCCCTCCCCGCGGAGACCCGGCAACGCCGCATGTGGGACCACATCCCGCAGAGCGTGGCGGAGAGCATGGCATTCGAGGGCGAGCCGGTGAGCCTGGAACTCCTCCGGGCACAACACGCCCGCCGGACGCCACCCGCTCCCACCGATCCCGCCACGCTCCCTCCCCGCTTGCTTAGTCCACCCAGTTAGTCACGCTTCGACCATGCCCGCCTCCGCCGCAAAAATCTCGCGCCGCAAGTCCGGTGCTCGCACGCGCCGCCGGCAAACCGCGGCGACGAACACGGTCAACGTGCACGTGGCTAAGACGCATCTTTCGCGCCTGCTGCAACGCGTCGAGCGCGGCGAGCGCATCACCATTGCCCGCGCCGGCAAGCCCGTTGCCGTGATTGCTCCGTTGCCGGAGGCCGAGCCTCGGCCGCTCTCGCTCGATGACCCGCTCTTGCGCGTGGAGGAATATGCGGTTGATGGTCCGGGCGGAAAAATTACCGCCCGTGAAATCGACCGAATAGTTTATGGCGTCTGAGCCGGTCTTCGCGGACTCGGCGTTTCTTTACGCCCTCGTGGACAAGCGGGATTCGGCGCACAGCTTCGCGGTGGACTGCCTGCGCTCGCTCGTCGCGGCCCGCCGGCCGCTCGTGTGCACCGATCATGTCCTGGTCGAGTCCCTGACGCTCGCCAAAGTGCGCGCCGGGTCTCTGGCCGCGCTGCGGCTGCTCGAGCGGATTGATGCGTCCGATCTAATCAGGACCGAGTGGATTGGTCGTGAACGCTTCGAATCCGCCAAGGTGTTTTTCCGCAAGCACGCCGACCACGGCTACTCGTTTACCGACTGCACCAGTTTCGTCGTCATGCGCGAATTGGGAATCACCGATGCGCTCACGACCGACCGGCATTTCGCTGAGGCGGGTTTCAAAGCTTTGCTGCCCATCGCGTGACCGGCCGGACGTATCCGATGAGAGAGCACTGAATCCGCCGTTCGCGGGTGCATCAGCGACACGATCCTGCTCGTGCCAGCGCGCGGCCCCTGTAGTTTCAACGTCTCCGCTTCGTCGTCATGAGCCCGACCCCGAGTCCCGATTTGCCAGCATCACCCGGCGAGAATGTCGTCGAGCCCCTGCCGGCGCGCATGCTCAACGAATTCGTCTATTGCCCGCGGCTGTTCTACTACGAGCACGTCGAGGGCGTCTTCGTCCACAACGCCGACACCCGGCGCGGCGCCGCGCTGCACAAACGCGTGGATTCCGGCAGCGGTGCGCTGCCGCAATCCAAACCCAAGCAGTCGATCGAGGAGAAGCCCATCCCATCGGGCACGGACAAGCTGCGAGCGTCCGATGCGCTTCCTGCTTCGCCCGCGAGCGGCGCCGAAGCGCCGACCAATGAATCGCCGAGCGCCAGCGAGGTGATTCATTCCCGCTCCGTCTCGCTCGCCTCCGACCGGATCGGAGTGACGGCGAAGATGGATCTGGTCGAAGTCCGCACGGGCGCGGAAGGCGATTTGTTCGCGCCGCTCACGGTTTGCCCGGTGGATTACAAAATCGGCTCGCCGCGCGAGGGCGACGATGGCCCGCAAATCTGGGACGCCGACCGCATGCAGCTCGGGTTGCAGTGCCTGATCTTGCGCGATCACGGCTACACGTGCGCGGAGGGGGTCATTTACTACCGCGGCACGAAGCAACGCGTGACTCTCGCGGTGACGGCCGAGTTGGAGCAGTGGATCATGGCCCAGATCGCGGCGGCGCGACGGACGATGCTCGGCCCGATCCCGCCGCCGCTCGTCGACTCGCCCAAATGCGCGCGTTGTTCGCTCGTGACCATCTGCCTGCCGGACGAAACCCGCCTGTTGCACGAGGCGCCGGCGCATCCGGACGACGAGGATTTTCCGCCGGCGCAGGAAACATTTGGATTCGAGCGGGAATTCGGCTCGATCAAAGAGCTGCCGGGAGCCTACGGCGCGAACCGGGGCCACGGTTCCTCGGCCGAGGCCGTGACTCCGGCGCGGCGTCAGCCCCGACGGTTGATCGCGGCGCGCGACGACACGCGTCCGCTCTATATCGCGACGGCCGGCGTGAGCGTCGGCCGCAAATCGGAACTCGTGCAGGTGCGCGAGAAAGGCGAGGTCGTGGCGGAAGTGCGGATCAGCGATCTCAGCCACGTCGCGATCTTCGGCGCGGGCACGGTTTCGACGGCGCTGATTCAAACCCTGTGCGAGAAAGATATTCCGGTGAGTTACTTCTCGAGCGGCGGCTTC
>JBKJRG010000112.1:0-10588 GCA_046594805.1 Opitutaceae bacterium
GCGGACAGGCGAGTTGCGGCTGACGTGGACTCGGCCGACCGGCCTCGGCGGCAACGGCCGCGGCGTGCAGGTAGCCGAAGTGTGGCTGATGCGCGTCCCGCCGGCCACTCCGTAACCACTCACGTGGAGACGTCGCGCGCGCTGCGAGCACGCGCGCGCGTTGACGGCTTCCGGTTTGAACGCTTCGATCGGTCCGTTGCAGCATCGAGTTCATGAACTCAATCGGCTTTTCTTCTTCGTCCCCGATCAAATCCCCAAAGCTATGAACGTGTCCTCTGTGTTGTTCGCTTCCTGTCGCGCGGGTGCCATGGGCCTGCTCGCGCTGTTGGTTTTGCTCCCCCTTGAACTGCTGGCGCAGGCCTCCTCCGGAGCGATTGCCGGCCGCGTGGTGAATCAGGCCACGGGTGCCCCCCTCACCGGAGCCTCCGTGGTGCTCGCGGCGGATCCGAGGTTTTCCACCCTAACGGCATCGGACGGCACGTTTCTGTTGTCCAGCGTCCCTCCCGGCACGCAAACCCTGGTCGTAGACTATACGGGCCTGGACACCGGTCGAGTGGAAGCAGCCGTGCGGGCGGGCGGGCGGACGAGTGTCACCGTCGAGCTCACCTCCGCCGTCTACAAACTCGAAGCCTTCAACGTCTCGGCGGTGCGCGAGGGCCAGGCGATGGCGATCAATCAGCAGCGGATGGCGCCCAACGTGCAGAACGTGGTTTCGACGGATGCGTTCGGCAATGTGGCCGACACGAATGTCGGCAATCTGCTGATCAAGCTGCCCGGCGTCACTCCCGTGCGCGACGAGGCGGAGGTCTTCCGCGTCTCGGTGCGCGGCATCAATCCCGATCTCAATTCCGTCTCGGTCGACGGCACGCTCCTCGCGGGCGCCACCACCCGCGGCACCGATCGGTCGTTCGAGATCGACAAGGTCTCGACCAACTCGATCGAGTCGATCGAGGTCATCAAGTCGCCCACCCCCGACATGGATGCCGACTCGATCGGCGGAAAAATCAACCTGCGCACCAAGAGCGCCTTCGACCGCAAGGGTCGTGAGATCAACTACAGCCTCGGAGCCAATGTGTATCTGCCGCGCGGCCGTTCGCACCCCTCCGCCAGCATGGTCTATTCGGACATCCTCGGCGCGCAGCGCCGGCTCGGCGTGACGCTTTCCGCCAGTTTCAACCGGACGTTTTCGCCCCGCGCGGCCGTCCGGGGCGGCTACCTGAACCCGACTTTCACCGCGCCGGCGGCGGTCAACGATTTCCAGCATGCCGAGGACGACATCCGGCTCGACCGGCTGGGGTTTGGCGCACGTTTCGACTACAAGCTGAGCGACACCACGCGGCTCTTCCTCAGCTCGATGTATAATAATTTCAAGGACGTGATGCGGCAGCACAAGTATCGCGTCCGGCTGACCAGCAGCGGCCAGGTCTTGCGCGTCGACGATCTCGTGACCGAGCTCCGCAACGGCCAGGCGGAATACGAGATGGAGTCGCGCACGCGGACGGTAAAGACGGGCATGGTGCAGGTGGGCGGCCGCACGGAGCTGGCCCCTTACAAGCTGGATTACGATCTCTCGACCTCCCGCTCGACTGGCAGCGAGAAGCGCGAAGATCTCAGCCTGCGGGTCAACGGCGTGGGTTATCGGGTGGACCGGACCAACCGCCTGCATTTCCCGACGTTCACGCAGCTCTCCGGGCCCGATGTCTCGAATTACGACAACGCGTTCACCGACTCGCTCAACCAGAAGGATTTTCTCGCTTGGGATCGGGTGACGGCCGGGCAGCTCAATCTCCGGCGCGACTTCAACACCGCGTGGCCGACCTACCTGAAGACGGGCCTGCGCTATCGCAGCCAGGAGAAACGCCAGGACCGCAATCAGGATGTCTGGACCTACGTGGGCCCCGATGGCCGCGCGGGCCCCGTCAACGGCGTGTCCGACGACAACCTGAACCGGTTTCGCGACGACGGGCACCGCTACTCGCCGGTGGACGGCCGTTATCCGCGGCCGATTTGGCCAAACTGGGACGCCCTGCACGAAGAGCGGCGGAAGAGCCCGCAGCTGTTTGCCCTCAACGTCAATTCCTCCACGCAGAACGCCCTCGCGAATGACAACAAGGCGGGCGAAGACATTTATTCAACGTATCTCATGGGCAACGTGAAGATGGGCCGGCTTTCCGCCCTCGGCGGCCTGCGGATCGAGCGGACGGAAACCCATGGCACCAGCCCGATCGTCGATCGCAGCAAAACGATCATCGCGGAGCGTTACGCGCGGAAGAAATCGGTCTCGGGCCGCTATACCGATACATTTCCCGGCCTGCACCTCCGCCACGAGGTCATGCCGCGTTTGCTGCTGCGCGCGAGCGCCTCGACCAGCATCGGCCGCCCCAATTTCAGCCAGTTGATTCCCGCGACGGACATCGACCCCGCAACCAATATCGTCCGCCAGAATAACCCCAGCCTGAAGCCGCAGTACTCCGACAATTTCGATCTGAGCGCCGAATATTATTCGCGCAACATCGGGCTGCTCTCCGTCGGCGCGTTTCGCAAGAGCATCGTCGATTTCAATTTCAACACCGACACGATTATCGGCGGCGGCGCGAACAACGGTTTCGACGGCCTCTACGAGGGCTACACCCTGCGCACGCGCACCAACGGCGGCTGGGCCCACGTCAGCGGCCTCGAATTCAATTACCAGCAGCAGCTCACCTTTCTGCCGGGCGAGCTCAACGGTTTGGGCGTCTATGCCAACGCCACTTTCCTGCGCACCACGGGCACCTACGACGGCACGGCCGTGCTTAATGACATCGCCGGCTTTGTGAAGAAGACCGGCAACGTCGGCATTTCCTACATCAAGCGCGGCTTCACGATTCGGACCTCGCTCAATCACGTCGGGCGCGGGTTGACATCGTTCAACGTTAATCCCGCGCTGCGCCAATACCAGGAGCCGCGCAGCACGGTGGATTTCAGCATCAAATACGCCTATCGGCCACGGCTGAGCGTGTTCGCGGATGTGACCAACGTCTTCAACGAAAAATATTTTCATTACGTCGGCGTCGGCTACCGCCCAATCAACACCCAGGTCTACGGCGCGCGGCTCACCGCCGGGATCAGCGGCTCGTTTTGATCCAGTGCTCCGGCGGGATGTTGGGCCATCGGCACCGATGATTTCCGGGCGGCATTGATCAAGGACCACGACCTGACGGCATCGGCGCGCGCGTGGGAGACGGGCAGGCGCGCGCGAGGTGCGCCGGGTCCGTTGCGAGGAGCGGCTGAAGGCGGCGCTGCGTGCTGGCGAACAATCGCAGGCGTACCCTGCGGCCGAGCCCAAGGGCGCGCCGTGGAAAGTCGCCGGCGCCGCCTGGATGAAACAAATCATCGAGGCGTCGAACGGCTGGTTGGCGGAACGCCTGGCGATGTTGAGTTCTTCACGCGTGAGCCGAGTCACCACGGTCTTTCGTTTTGGCCGCGTAAATGTAGGCCAGCTCGCTTGCGAGCGCGGTTTGGCGCGCGCAAGCGGGCTGACCTACGGTAAAGGCGGTTGAACAGCCAAAACGAAAGACGATGGCCAAGTCACTGCGGCGGCCCTGCTTGATTTCGCCGGGGTGAACGGCCAGATTCAGCCGGTGATTTCCTCCCGATGAAAACGAATCCCGCCGCTCTGAGCCGCCGCGAGTTTCTCGCGACCGCCGTCGCCGCCTCGACCCTGCCCGCGCTTGCCGCCGCCGCGCCGGCGGGCGCACCGGCCGCCGGCCGCATCGATTGCCAGAGCCACCTGTTTTGCCCGGAGGTCGTGGCGTTGATGGAAAAACGCACGAGTGACCCCAAAGTGTTCACCCGCGACGGCGTGCGCGTCATCCAGATGGGCGACTGGCTGCGCAAGATTCCGCCGCACTACATGGACGTCGACGTGAAGCTCGCGACGATGGACGCCAGCGGCATCGCGTTGACGGCGCTGAGCATCAACGACCCCGGCCCCGAATGGTTTGGCGCCGACGGGCCGGTGGTGGCGCAGATGCTCAACGATTTCGTCGCCGGCATCGCCCGCCGGCATCCCACGCGCTTCTTCGGACTGTGCGTGCTGCCGCTGCAGGACATGCGGGCATCGCTCACCGAGCTGGATCGCTGCGTGCAGAAGCTTGGCATGAAGGGCATCCTGCTCTATACGAATCTCGCGGGAAAATTTTCGGACGAGCCCGAGTTTCGCCCGCTTTTCGCCCGCGCGGTCGAGCTGGATGTGCCGGTGCTCCTGCACCCGGCCAAACCGCTGACGATCGAGTTCGTGAAGGGCTACGAGATGACGAGTTCACTGGGCAACATGTTCGACAACACGATTGCGCTCACGCGGATCATCATGGCGGGCATTCTCGACGAGTTTCCCAAGCTGAAGCTGGTGTGTCCGCACCTGGGCGGCACGCTGCCCTATATCATCGGCCGGCTCGATCATCAGACGCAGGTGCTGAAACGCGGTCCGAAGTATCTCACGCGCGCGCCGAGCGAATACCTCAAGAGCATCTGGCTCGATGTCGTCTCGCCGCTGCCGCTCGCGATCAAATTTGCTCACGAATTCATGGGCCCCGACCGGCTGCTCTTCTCGAGCGATCATCCGTGGGTGGAGCCCTCCGCGATCATCACCGCCGTGGAGCAGGCGGGGCTCCCGGCGGGCGACCTGGCCAAGCTTTTTGCGGGCAATGCGCAGCGACTGTTTCGCCTTTGAGGCCCCAGTCGATTCCCAATGCCTGCGCTTCGGCTCTGGAAAATTCCCGCGCGGCAGCGCTCCGCTCAATGCCGCGCAAACTGCGACTTGAGTTTCCCGGCGCCTATTACCACGTCATTAACCGGGGCAACCGCCGCGTGTGCCGTTCGGCGGCGCGAAGACCCGCGAGGTGTTCGAGCGCTGCCTGGATGAAACAAAACACCGAGGCGTCGAATGGCTGGCTGGCGGAACGCCTGGCGATGGGGAGTGCGTCACGTGTGAGCCAAGTCACTGCAGTCGTCGCGCGGCAGCCAGGCTCGGACGCCGCGCAAATCTTGCGGCGGTTGAGTGATACATTAGCAACCTGACCCTGTCCACGGTTCTGTTCGACAACACGGTTCCTGCTGCTCGACGAAATGGTCTCCGGCCCCACCCTGCGGCCGGTCAAGGCGCAGTCACGGGCTTCGCGTGCACTTCGGCCCAGACGCGCTCCAGCACCGGCTTGATGATCGCAGTGAACGCCACGTAGGCCGGCGGTTGCAGATGGAGTTTGTCGGCCACGTAAAGCTCGAGGCGCGGGCGGCCGTCGCGATCGACCAGCGCGGGGTTCACGTCGATGAAGGTGTGGTTTGGCGTCGCGGCGCAATGCGCGCGCACCAGCGCGTTGTAGTGGTCCACGTGCTCCCAGCGCTCCACGCGATCCGGCGACCGCGTGCTGGAAACGAAAATGATCCGCGTGGCCGGCAGCGTCCCGCGCACCCGCTCGGAGAACTGGCGGAAGCGCGCGAAGATTGCCGCCGGATCCTCGGGGGTCGCGCCGGCCTTCAGATCGTTGCTGCCGCAGTAATATACGATGACCTTCGGCGCGTAGGGCGGCACCACCTGCGCGAAGCGCGCGAGCTGGTCGCCCGTGCGCGACCCGCCAAACGCCCGGTTCAACACCGGCAGTGGCGCCATTCGCTCCACCACCGTGGTCCACTGGCGAAATATACTGCTGCCCACGAAGAGGATGCCGCCCGGCTTCGGCGGCGTCGCGCGGTCCGCCTCCGCAAACGCGCGGAACGACGGCTCGTATTGCTCCCAGCGTTGCGCCGCCTCGTCGGCGGCGGAGGCAAGCCAGGGCAGGACGAGGAACAGGGCGAGGCAGCGGAGATTTTTCATGTGGCAAAAAAGCGGATGAAGAGCTGGCAGAACAACGCGCCGACGACCACCATCGACAGACCCCACAGGAGCATCTGGCGGAAGAGACGCTTCGCATCGCCCCCGGCCGGCAGGCCCGCGACACACAGCGCCCCGATGGTCGAGAGCGGCGACACATCGACGATCGCCGCGCCGACATTGATGCTGAGCGCGATCTCGAGCGGGTTGCCGCCGCCGAGTTTTTCGACGAGCCCCGGCACCATCGGCAGAAACGCCGGATAGACGACGCCAGAGGTTGAGCTGTAGGTGGAGATGAGACCGGTGACGAAGGCCATCGCCCCGTTCGCCGAGCCCGGCGTGGCGATCTGCGCAAGGAGCGAAGAAAACAATTCCATGCCGCCCGTCTTTTCGAGGACGCCCACGAGGACGCTCACGCCGGAAACCATCAGCAGGACGGACCACGGCACCGCCGCCACCGCCGCCTGATCCTCCACGGCGCGGCCCATGATCAGCAGCGCCGCCGCGGCGAAAGCCGACAAGCCGGGGTTGATCTTGAAAGCCACGACCCCCGCGATCCACACGATGAGCACCGCGAGGGTGAACCACTGGCGGCCGGTCAACGGCGTCGCGGTTTCGGCCGCCGGCGCCACGCGCGGCATGCGCAACAAACCCAGGCCGCCGAATAGGAAATAGGCGGCGGTCGCGACGGTGGCGTGGGCGACAAAATTGGCGCTAAAGACGCTCCAGTCGTGGTAGGGGAGACCCGCTTTTTCCATCTGCACCCGGACGATCACGCCCACTGCGCTGAAAGGCGAGAGGTTGCCGGCGTTGGCGCCGTTGGCGACCATCAGCGCCATGAGAAACGGCGGCACCCGCGCCGCGATTCCCGCCGACAGCGCGAGCGGCGCCACGAGGGCGCTCGCCGCGATGGCGCCCGGGCCGCTCATCGCGAGCACGCACGCGAGTCCAAAAAAGAGCGGGGGCAGGAGCGAGGGTGTTCCCCCGCACCAGCGCACGCCACGCCGGGCGAGCAGGCCGAGCGTGCCATTTTCCTGCGCGATGCCGAAAAGCAGCGTCACGCCCGCCAGCGTGAGGAACAGGGCCGACGGAAACAGCGCGAGCACCGCATCGGGTTTCCAGCCGGCCGCGTAAATCCCGACGGGAAACGCGAGCGCGACGGCCAGGATGCCGACGTTGATGCGCGAGGTGAGGCTGAGCACGATCACCGCCAGCAGCGCGATCAGCGAGAGGGTCGCGGGATTCATGCGACAGGCGGGGGGCGCGGCAGGAGGTGTTTCTGCACCTTGCCGAGCGCGGTGCGAGGGAGGGCATCGACGCGCACGAAGGCGCGCGGCTGCTTGAACGACGCGAGCTGCGTGCGCAGGTGGGCCGTGGTGGCGGCTTCGTCGAAGCTCGCGGCATCGACGACGACATACGCCACCGGCACCTCGCCGCGCACCGGATCGGGCAGGCCGATGACGGCGGCCTCGCGCACGCCGGGCTGCTCAAGGATGACCTCCTCGATCTCGCGTGGATAGATATTGAAGCCGCCTGAAATAATCAGGTCGCTGCGCCTGCCTTGCAGCGTGATGTAGCCGTCGGGTGCGCGCACGCCAAGGTCGCCGGTGCGAAACCAGCCGTCGCGCCACGCGGCGGCCGTGGCGTCGGGACGCTGCCAATAGCCGGAACAGACATTCGGCCCCTTCACGCAGAGTTCGCCGGTCGTGCCGTCGCCTACCGGCGTGCCCGCCTCGTCGCAGATTTTCACGAGCACGTGGGGCAAGGGCAACCCGACCGTGCCGGGGCGGCGTTCCCCCGCGTAGGGATTGCCCACGTTCATGAGTGTCTCGGTCATGCCGTAGCGCTCGAGGATGACGGAGCCGTAGCGCTGACGAAATTTGTCGTGCACTTCCGTCGGCAGCGGAGCCGATCCGGAAACCGCCAGCCGCAGACGCGAACCGATCGCACGCGCGACGTCGGGCGGAAGTTCGAGCAGGCGCACAAACATTGCCGGTACGCCGAAGAATACCGTGGGCCGATAATCGTCAAACCAGGCCGCCGCTTTCGCGTGTTCGAAGCGGCCGGTCAGGCGCATGTGGCAACCGCTCATGAGCCAGCAGTGCACGCCATTCGCCAGCCCATGCACGTGGAAGAGCGGCAGCGTCGCGAGGTAGCGATCACCTTCGGTGAACCGCCACTCGCGTGCGAGCGTCGCGCCGTTGGCCGCGAAATTGCCATGCGTGAGTACCGCTCCCTTGGCCGCGCCCGTGGTGCCGGAGGTGTAGATGAGGGCGAGCGGCGTGTCGGCGGCGCACGCCGCGGCGGCGCGCCCGAGGGATGGCATCGCCATGGACTCGGCCGCGAGCGCATCGACCTCCCAAATCGAAATCCCGGGGGGGAGGAAACCCGCCAGGTCGCGCGAGGTCACCACCGCGACCGGCGCCGAGTCGGCCAGGATGTGTTTCAACTCGCGCTCGCGGTAGAGTACGTTGACGGGCACGAGCACCAGCCCGAGCTTCACGCCCGCCAGCCAGAGATCGATGATTTCGATCCGGTTTTGCAGGAAAAACGCGAGACGGTCTCCCGGCTGCAACCCCCGCGAACGCAGGAGATGCGCGAGCTGGTTGCTGCGGGTTTCAAGCTCGCCGAAGGTGAATCCGCGGCACGGGCCATCCGCGTTTTCGCATTCCAGCGCCGGGCGCGGGGCACGGCCCAGGAGGGAGAGATCGAACAGCGGCAGAAGCGACATGGTCCGTCGAACAGCAAGGCGGGACGACGGCGGGGTGGGCGAGTCTCAAAAGGACGGACGCATCATTTCCAGGAATCCATTCACAGTCCGAGGTGGCATGGGCATCTTGCCCATGTCTGGGATCTCCCATGGCCGGCGGCGCTTGGAAAGGCGCCGTTCCGGTCCGGAGCGGCGGTTTACAACCAATTGTCGTCTTGGCGGCCCTGCCACCGATTCCGAATACAATAAAGCCGTCGGAGGTGGTCAGGTTTTAAGTCTTTCAGTTGCCGACGGAATCGCTCGCGCAATTGACTGAAAAACTTAAAGCCTGACCCTTTTTTTGCTCCCCCACGATCTCGCAGATCGCGGAGCAGACAGTTCCGACGCGGTTGGACCCGATCTCACCTTGCTGCGGTGCATGCATGCCATTCCGCGCCATGTCGGCGTCGACAATTCGATCCTGGCAGACGATCTTGAATACAGGGCAGAGCGGGTGCCAGATTTTGATCGGCTTTGCTCCCCAGACGACCACCACGGGCGTGCCGACTGCAGCGGCAAGGTGCATGACGCTGGTGTTGCATGAAATGCAAAGTGACGCGCGTCGCAATAACGCCGCATGTTGCGCGAAACTCAGTGTCAAAGGGGGAACCACACAGCGAACACTTCCGTTTGCGAACCATTTTGCGTCGAGTTCCTCCTTATCGGATCCGAATGGAATTGCGATTTCGTCGACCATGTTCCGATCAAGAGCCTCGGTCGCAAGCATCCGCCAATTCTCGCGCGACCAAGTTCTGTCCGAATCCTTTGAGAATGGCTGCATCACGGCGAACCGCCTGGCCGTTGGTACTCCGGGCACCGCACCATTCGAATCGCCCGGCGGGTATTCCAATTTCGGAGCGGGCAAATTCATCCCCAGTGCGCGTCCCACGACCCACCAGTCGCGGTTCATCGCGTGCTCGTCTTCCCATTCGTGCCTAAACGCGAGTATCGAGGATCTCTCCACGATCGAAAGAAATTCCCCGTAATTGCCATAAAAACGGGAATGAAATTTCCGCGCGTCCGGCCAACATTCGGCGATCAGTTTTCCAGCGTAAGGCTGGCCAGACAATTCAATGACATCGTCGAAATTGATCTTTAACAGTTCGTTCTCCTTCAACCGCTGTTCAATTCCGTCCCCGGTCAGGGTCCACACGCGGTCGATGCACGCAAAACCATCCAGGATCGACGCCGATTTGTCGAAAACGAGGACCTCGACGCGAATGTCTGCCACAGTCGCCTTCAAGGCGGCAATCGTCGGAGTTAGGAGCAATAGGTCGCCGATCCGCTTGGGCTTGATCAGGAGGACGCGTCGCATGATCGGATATCCATACTCCTTCTGCCGATGGTTCGGTGCAAGGCTGTCGGACGGCGCTTCGTAAGGCCGCTAGCTAACTAGGATTTTGCGGCCGGCGGCAGACGCAGAAATTTGAATTTCTGAAAAGTCGTCTGGTCGATCAGGCGCGCCAGCGGCGATCGCTTTTCATATGAGCCAGCGGGCCGCGGTTCCCAATCCAAAGACCACGGATTTTTTGTTCGACGGACGGCCCGTACCCGGCGATGGCTTTCAAATAGTCCGGTCGCACTTTATACAGCGCCTCAAGGGCCTCGGGTTTCAGGTCCGGGTGTCCATGAACCACCGAGGTGATGAAGCGGTAGATGACGCTCTTCAATTCCAAGGCCCCGGCCTTTTCGGGCGGCAGGAACCGACTTGCCAGCGATCGCAGTTGCTCGAGGAGCGGCGCCGGCAGCACGTTCTCCGCGGCGCATCGGTCGATCATCTCGCCGAACGAAACCCGGATTAGGATAGGCGCGTGCGTGAAGAGATGTTTGCCGCGCGCGATGAGAAAAAACAGCGCTTCGGAATCCGTATGAGCGAGCAGCTGGCGCAACTGCGGTTCCAGAAGTTTCCACTCCGGCGCAAAAGCGATACCCAGGTCCCCGGGGAGCGGGGAACCTCCCGCTGTGCGCCGGGTGGCCTCAGGGCCAGCGCG
>JBKJRG010000332.1:0-5642 GCA_046594805.1 Opitutaceae bacterium
TGACAACGCGGTGAAACCGGCCGGCGCGCTTGCTTCCTGACCGACCCGTTTCGAAAAATACCTCACCTCGCCAACCCTCCCCAACCCGTATGAACACTGATCGCATCTCACCCACCCCGGCGGTCCGCCTGTCGCGATTCTTGCGCCTCGGTCTTGCCTGCCTCGTCACCCATTGCCTCGCCAGCCTCGCGTTCGCCCAGTCGCCGGGCGCGGGCACGATCAGCGGCCGGGTTTTCAATCCCACCACGCAACAGTACGTCCGCAACGCCGAGATCCGCGTCGATGGCACCGACCTCGTCGCCTACACTGGCGATGACGGTTCGTATGTCCTGACGAATGTGCCCGCCAAGGCCGCCGGACTCACCGTTACCTTCACCGGCTACGACGTCGCCACCGCGCAGGTGAACGTGGCCGCCGGCGGCACGTCGACGCAGAATTTCGAGCTGCGCGGCTCGACCTATGCGCGCAAGGACGCGGACGTCGTGAAGCTCGACTCGTTCGTCGTTTCCTCGGAACGCGAGGGCAACGCGAAGGCGATCATGGACCAGCGCGCCGCGCTCAACATGAAGAACGTCGTGGCAACCGACAATTTCGGCGAGGTCACCAGCGGCAATGTGGGCGAGTTCGTCAAATACATGCCCGGAGTCGTGATCGATTACACGCAGTCGGACGCCCGCGCCGCCCGCATCGGCGGCCTGGATCCGAAATATGTCGGCGTCAGCCTCGATGGCATGCGCATGGCGAACGCCGCGTCGGCGAGCTTCGGCTCCGCCTCCCGCGGCTTCGAGTTCGAGCAGGCGTCGATCAACAGTGTCGAGTCGATCGAGGTCAGCAAGACGCT
The DNA here is from genome assembly GCA_046594805.1 of Opitutaceae bacterium. Classification (GTDB taxonomy): domain Bacteria; phylum Verrucomicrobiota; class Verrucomicrobiia; order Opitutales; family Opitutaceae; genus ER46. Next base: position 842 of record JBKJRG010000332.1, read on the forward strand.
CACGGCCAGCATGGACGCCGATGCGCCCGCGGGCAGCATCAACATGAAGAGCAAGAGCGCGTTCGACCGGAAGGGCCGCGACGTCGTCGTGGATCTCACCTTGGCGGCCAACACCTATGAGTTTCACCTCCACAAGTCGCCGGGCCCGGACGACGGCAAGCACTTCAAGGCCTTCCCCGGTTTCAAGATCAGCTATGCCGAGTCCTTCGGCGGCCGGCTGGGCGTGCAGCTCAACGCCGCCACCAACATCGTCTACACTGAGCAGGAGAACGGCACGACGAACTATGACCATAGCAACCCGACGCGCGGCCCGTTCATCTCCAACGTCAGCTTCCGCGTCGGCCCAAAGATCACCCGGCGCGATTCCTTCGGCGCCAATTTCGATTTCAAGGCTTCCGACCGCCTCGTGTTCTCGCTGCGCACCGCCGGCTCGCACCTGAACGACCAGTACGTCAACCGCGCGATCACCTTCCTGGCCGCCGCTGCGCAGATTGATCCGAGCTCGACGCTCACCCGCGTTGTCGCCAACCCGACGGCCAACGCCAACACCCGGATGGATCAGGCGCAGGGCCACCGCAACCGGCTGAACGACACCGTGACGTACACGCCGAAAGCCACCTACAAGGTGGGCGACTTCACCCTGAATGTCGGCGGCGGCTACTCGCGCAGCCGCACGCACTACGCGGATATCAACACCGGCTTCTTCAACAACGTGATCGCGCGGATTACGCGCATGGGCTGGACGGCCGAGCGCGACGCCACCCACCAGCCGGGTTGGCGGATGACGCAAACCTCCGGGCGCTCGTGGTCCGATCCGGCGAGCCTGGGCGCCGATGACCCGAACCCGAACAACATCCGCAGCCGCGAATTCTCCGGCCAGAACCAGATCTTCATGGGCTATGTCGACGGGAAGAAAACGTTCCGGCTGGGCGAGCTGCCCCTCACCGTGATGACCGGCATCAAGACGCGCCTGACCACGCATGACGTGGAATGGGACAACAGCTCGCAGTGGACCTACGTGGGCCCGACCGGCGTGCAGACCGCGGCGCGTTTCCCCGTCTACCAGCGCACGGGCTTCGACCCGAAGATCGGCGGCAACATGGGCGCGCTCAACCTGCCCTACGTCGACAACACCGCGATGCAGAAGCGCTGGCTCGACAACCCGACGTGGTTCGTGCCCGACAATCTGACGAATTTCCGCACCGCCTTCACCGCCCCGCGCGGGATCAAGGAACAGGTGGATGCGGGGTTCGTTGAATTGTCCACGCGCTGGCAGCGGCTGCGGCTCAACGTCGGCCTCCGCCGCGAGCGCACCCGCACCATCGGCAAGATTTTCGAAATCCTGCCCGGCGCGCAGGTCCTCGCCGCCGGTTACACCATGAACACGATTCCCTACATCGTGTATCAGTTCCGCAATGGCGAGCGCGCGAAGCAATATGGGGAGTATGGCAACTGGTTCGCCAGCGGCGGAGCGAAATACGAATTCACGCGCAACCTCGTCCTCCAGGTCTCGGGCAACCAGTCGATCCTCCGGCCCAACTATGACAACCTGGCCGGCCTCGTGACGATCGACGACATCAACCGGGTCGTCTCGGTGCCGAACCCGAACCTGAAGCCCGAGTTCTCCAACAAGTATTTTGCGAGCGTGCAGTATTACCTCGAGCCCGCCGGCACGATCGCGATCTCGGCGTATCAGCTCAACGTGAAGAACCTGGGCTCGGTGCGGACCCGGACTACGGCCGAGGCTGCCGGCTACGGCGACGATCCGGCCTACGTCGGTTACACTTTCTTGCAGGTCAACAACCTCGACGGCACGCAGAAGATGAAGGGCGTGGATTTCGAATACAGCCAGCAACTTGTCTTCCTGCCCGGCTTCTGGCGCGGGTTCAGTGTGTTCGGCTCGTTGTCGCGCACGGTCGCGCCGAGGCCGCTGCTGGGCGTCGTGCCGAAGGCCGCCAACGGCGGCATCCGGTTCAGCAATCACAAGTTCAACGTGCAGCTGCGCGCGACGTGGCAGTCGGCCAAGATCGACGGCTTCGCGACCAACGAGGTGCGCTGGCACGCCGAGCGGCTGCTCGCCGACCTGAGCGCCGGCTACAAAATCAACCGGACCTACGAGGTCACCCTGGCCGGCCGCAATATCACGGACGCGTTTCAGGATTATTACTCGAACACGCCCGGCCTCCTCCGCTCCCGCGAAATCCTTGGCCCCATTTGGACGCTCGGAGTCCGCGGGCGCTTCTAGGATCACTCGGGAGTTGAGGCCGCGGCGCCCTCGCCGCGGTTTCTGATGGCAACGCGGCGAGGGCGCCGCATCCCCACGAAATATTTGGTCTAGCCGTGTCCAATTTCCGTTCAGAACCCGAGGGTCCGGCGCCGGTCGCGCGCGACCGGTTTGCCCTGCATGGCCGCCGCGCCCTCATCACCGGCTCGGGGCAGGGCATTGGCCTGACGCTCGCGCGCGGCCTGGCCGCGGCGGGCGCGGAACTCGTGCTCAATGATATCGAGGCGGCGCGGCTCGACCACGCCATCGGTGCGCTGCGCCAGGAGGGTTTCACCGCAAGCGGCCGTCTCTTCGACGTGACGAGTTCCGCCGAGGTGAACGCGGCGGTGGCCGACATCCAAAATGTCATCGGGCCGATCGACATCCTTGTGAACAACGCCGGGATTCACCGGCGCGCCCCGCTCGAGTCGATGCCGCTCGAAACCTGGCAGGCGGTCGTCGACGTAAACGTCACGAGCGCGTTCCTGGTCACGCGCGCGGTCGTGCCCGGCATGATCCGCCGCGGGAGCGGCAAGATTATCAACATCTGCTCGCTCAACTGCGAAATCTCGCGGCCAACCATCGGCAATTATGCCGCGGCGAAGGGCGCGTTGAAAATGCTCACCCGGGCCATGGCGGTGGAGTGGGCCGGGCACGGCATCCAGGCCAACGGGCTCGGCCCGGGTTATATCCGCACTGCCATGACGGGCCCGCTCACCGTCGATCCGGAATTCAACCGTTATCTTTGCACCCGAACCCCCGCAGGGCGCTGGGGAGAACCCGCCGAGCTCGTCGGCACCGCGGTGTTCCTCGCGTCCGCCGCATCCGATTTCGTCAACGGCCAGATCCTGTATGTGGATGGGGGCCTGCTGGCGGCGTTATGAACAATGCCGACAATATCTCCTCAAACCAGAATCATCCGTTGTAGGTGCGTCGCTTGACGACGCCCGCGAACACCCTTTGACCCTCGCACCCGAGGGCGTCGGCCAGCGACGCCCCTGCATCCGGGTATCCCCGGTCCGGATTCCGATCCATGAAAACAGCCAGCCCTTGTTGTCTCCTCCTCGCCACGCTGCACCTCGTCCGGGCGTCCCGACTCGCAGCGTTCCTCTTCACTGCGCTTCTTTTCTCGGGCTGCGTAGCGCCGCGATCAGGTCCCGTCCCGCTGCCTCGCGCTCACGCCCACAACGATTACCTGCACGCGCGCCCGCTCCACGATGCGCTCGACCGCGGTTTCGCGAACATCGAGGCGGATGTGCACCTCGTCGATGGGCGGTTGCTGGTGGCCCATGATCGCAAGGACGTGACGCCGACGCGCACGCTCGAATCGCTGTACCTCGAGCCTTTGCGCGAGCGGGTCCGCCAGAACGGCGGACGCGTTTACCGCGGCGGTCCCCCGCTTGTCCTGCTGGTCGACGTCAAAACGGAGGCGGCCCCGACCTATGCGGCGCTCGAGCGGGCGTTGCAGCCCTACGCCGCGATGCTGACGGTCTTTCGCGGGACAAACACCGCGCCCGGCGCCGTGACCGTGATTATCTCCGGCAACCGCGCGCGGGAAATCATGGCGGCGCAGCCGATCCGCCTCGCGGCGCTGGATGGGCGTCGCGCGGATTTCGAGTCGAACCCGCCGGCGAGTCTTGTGCCGCTCCTGAGCGAGAACTGGAACAACCACTTTCTCTCCCGCTGGGCAGGACCGCTGCCCCCGGCCGAGCGGCAGGCTTTGCGCGAGTGGGTGCAACGCGCCCACGCGCAGGGCCGCACCGTGCGTTTTTGGAACACGCCGGATCGACCCGACGTGTGGCAGACTCTGATGGAAGCCGGGGTCGACATCATCGGCACCGACGATCTCGCTGGGTTACAGCGGTTTTTTGCCGGTTCGAAGCGGTGACGAGGCGTAGTGGTCCCGCGTGCGGGATCTGCCGTGTTCCGATGTGGCTGCGGCATCCTGCCGCAGTTTCAGAGGATCTGCGGCTGCCCCTCGACGGGCTCTGGGTCCTGAGCTTGTCGAACGGGGAAGCCGCAGCCACGCCCCCAGCCCCCAATTATCCGAGGACATCCGGGAGAAAATTCCTTCCCGTGAATCTCCGTTTGCAGCTGCCGAGGTAGTGACCAACTAACGGAGGCGCTTTCGCTGTGGGGCTAGGAGTCTGAAAACGATTACATCCTGCGACAAACGCATGGACTTTCGGTGGCCCCACCCGAATAACTTTCGCCATGGCCAGTCTCCAAGAGGTTGCCCGTCGCGCCAAGGTTTCGATCGCGACCGTCTCGCGGGTCCTCAACAAATCCGACAAGGTCGTCCCGGAGACGCGCGCCGTGGTCGAGCAGGCGCTGCGCGATTTGGGTTACCGCCCAAGCCGCGTGGCCCGCCGGCTCCGGATGAAGGACGGCCACGCCCACCTGGTCGGGCTGATCATTCCCGATATCCAGAACCCGTTCTACGCCGAGATCGCGCGTGGGGTGGAGGACGCCGCCTACAAGCGCCAGTATGCGCTGCTCCTCTGCAATTCGGACGAGAGCCTGGAAAAGGAGCGTTTC
>JBKJRG010000484.1:0-8599 GCA_046594805.1 Opitutaceae bacterium
GCTTTACTGCCCCGCATGGGCAAATTCACACTTTGCCGCGGAAGTTGTTTCGACACGCCGTTTCATCTTCGCAGAACATTTTAAGCACCGCTCTTCAACGGTGCTACACGGATACGTCGAACCTGGGCCGCGGATCGACCCGGGTTTTGCATATGACTGGAAACCTTGGGAACGTAAACTCCGGGTCAACGACCGACGGACGGTGACTGAGGCAACGGTTGTGCTCGTTGGCTCGGTTACGTCGCTTTCTGGAAATGAAGGAGGTGGACAGTCGGCCGCCCTCACGCCCCTTGAAAATCTGCCGGCATCAGACGGCGAAATTACATTTTTGGCTGCACAAGCTGACGGTCGCATCCGCATTGAGGTGCATAATCAATGTGTCGCGCTCGCCCCGGGTGAGGAATGGGAACACACTCGGAGGTTCCTAGCGCGGCATGGAGACGCCGTGTGTGAATACGGCATTAAGCACACGTTTCGAAACCATGGGTTGATTGGACATGATGAGGTAAACTGAAAACCGGATCACAGACGCGATGCGCCGTCGCTCACCGTTTCCGTGGGTCGCGGCTCAAGCCCCGTGCTCGCTCCGCCTTACTTAGACCGCCAGAATCTTCTGCGGGGGAGATCTCTTCTGCGTCGGATTGTCGAATTTTATGTCGTGGTCACTGAATGACATAACCGGCAGTAGAAAAACGCCGTTGAACGACCGACCCGTGAGAGTCGCGATCATTTCACGAGCGGTAGCATAAAGAATGGAGGGACACGTCACCGCTATGAATTTAAGAACCGATTCTTCGGCCATGTCGCCGTTCATCGTGAATAAGCCGCGGACTTGGATTGAACCCGTGTAGGCGGTGTTCTTCCCCTCCTCTCCTGATTTAAACTCAATCCCCATCTCCACTAACCAATGTCGCGCGTCGGTGTCGTTGCGACTGTAGCTGACAGACGCGCCCACGTTGACCTGAGATGTAAATGGTCCCGGCGGTGCAGTCGGCCGCAAAACGACCTCCCCGACCTGCGCCTGATTAAGCTGCAAGAGGGAGTTTTTCATCAGGATTGGTCAGCGCGTTAGACATAGCCGGGCCCGCGGGTGCAATAGCCGAATTTGTAAGCTGGCTGGCAATCCAGGTGCCCGTCTCGATGGTGGGCGCGACTGTCATGGCAACCGCGTGAGCACGCTTCTTTTTCAGCGGATAATCTCTCCACGAAGTCCTAACGCCTTCCCGCTGGAGATGGATCCGCAATTCACAGCGAAGCGCCCGCGCGACCTCCACCATTTTCCGCAGCGTAAAGTTATTACTGCCGCTCAACATCTTTGAGACGAACGAAGGTGCCGCGTCCAGCCGCACGGCAAGTTCGGATCGACTCACCTTTTGTTCCGCCATTTGGGCCACCACATCTTCGGTGTATTCCAAGATCGCGTTTTCCACCCAATACTCCGGATGCTTTTCGGATTGAGCGAAGATCGCATCGAAGTCACTCAGCTCACTGTTTTGTTTTTGGACGGGGACCATGGATAAGGTGTTTGTGGGTTTTTGCTGCGAAATACTGCGTGCGGTAACGTTCGGCGCGCTCAATCTCGGAGACGGGAGCTTTCTGCGATTTTTTGACGAAGCCGTGCGTGCACAAAATCAACGCGCCGTCATCGCGAAAGCAAAGGATGCGCAGCGCGCCGGCGCGGAATTCCCAAATGTCATCGGAGCCCGGAAGCAGCTTGAATTTCTCTTGGTTCGTGACGCCGTCTCTCGCTGCACGCGTCAGCAAGCTGGTCATTTTGGCTACGTCCGCAGCGTTGGCTTCCATCTGCTCTTTTAGGAACGCGAGGGTTGGACATGGGTCGGGTAGCTCAGGTGGTTTGGGAAACGCGATCGCTCGAATGATCCACGTGGGACCAGCGCGAACGAACAGCGTTTTGACGGTCATGGGAGTGTTAACTTAAAAGTGAAGTTCGCAAGTGCCTTTTTCACTAATAAAGTGCCGCCCGTGTCCCGCGAGTGCCGCGATCAGCTACCGCCAACCGTGGGACCTACCACACACAGGTTTTCGGCGACTCTTGGGAACCGGATTATATTCCGAATCGGGTGGCAGGACCGCCAAGAAGACAATCCCGCAGTTGCAAATTATCGTTCCGTAACGGAGCGCCGCTTTTCCAAGCGCTCGCTGGCCAGGGCGTCGCCAGCTACGACCCGGACTCCTTCGGCGCCGGGCTGCCAGCCTCCAAGGTGTCCTCGACATACAGGTGCTTCACCAGGGTCATCACGACCACCGCGATCGGGGTGGCGAAAATCACCCCGAGCACGCCGAACAGGAGCCCGCAGGCCACGATCGACAACAAGGCGACGACCGGCGGCAGCTCCACGGCCCAGCGCTGAATGAGCGGCGTCAGGATGTTGCTCTCGATTTGTTGGACCGCGATGTAGATGAGCAACGCGTAGAACGCGGTCTCCGGGCCTTTCGCAAATGCGAGCAGCACGCCAGGGATCGTCGACACAATCGGGCCGACCACCGGCACGAACTCCAGCAGACCCGCGAGCAATCCCAGCGACAACGACAGCGGCACGCCGAGCAGCGCCAGACCAGTCCCCGTCATTACGCCCACGGCGACCATGACGATGAGTTGAGCCATAAGCCATTTGTGCAGCGCCGTGCCGGATTGATCGAGCGCGTGGCCCACCTGCTTCCGGCGCGACGGCGGCAGCAGCCGGAGCGCACCATTGCGATACAGCTTCGGATCCGCCGCGAGGTAGATGCCGACGAAGAGCACGAGCAGCAGATTGCCGATGCCGCCGAGCGCCATCGCGAGCGCCGCACCGACGTTCGTCAGCGGGCTGCCTTCCTGCGTCGCTTGCTTAATCCCGTCGACGGCCACGCGTCCCAGCCGTGACTCCGCGAGCCACGCCTCGAACTTTGCGGCGGCCTCCGGGAGTTGCTGCCGCATCTCGGCGAACTGGTGCGTCGCCTGCCGGCCGAACAGCCAGAACAGCAGAGCGAAAACCACCAGCAGCCCGAGCACCGACACAATCAGGCTGATGCGCTGTGACCAGCCGGTGACACGGGCGAGTGGAACCACGATGGCCCGCAGCACCGTGGCAAAAACGATCCCGCCGAAACCAATCACCCAAACCTCGGCCACGCTCCAAATCAAAACCGCCACGGCAATAATCGCGATTACGATCACCGCAGTACGCGTGACGCTGGCAGGTGAGGAAGCGGCGCTCACAGGGGGTGTTGCGTTAGTAGGCCCCGGACGGCATCTGTTCCGCCAACTCCTGCTCATGACGCACCCACGCCAGGCGAGTTGAGTCGCCCGCGGGAACTCAGGCCGGCTCGGAGAGTCAGCCCGACCCAAGCAGGCGGGACGCCTGCGCTACTCTCAGATATTGTCGTCCTCCCCCGTCCTGCCCTTGCCGCCGTTCGCGGGCAGATGATGCGGCAGGAAGAAATAATAGTTCATCAGCCACCAGCTCCGCGACGAGCGGTAGAACACCGCGGGGAAAACAATCGCGCCCACACAGGCCAGGATGACGGCGGTGCGGGTCGGGATGATCTGGAAGAAAGCGAGCAGCATGATCGGCAGGAGAAAACCCACCAGGGTCACGCCGTAGTTCAACGACATCGAGCCGAGGAAAAAGCCCTCGTCGTTGTCGCGCTCGAAGCGAAAGCCGCAGTCCGGGCAGGCCTGGTTCACCTGGAACAGGGTGCCAGCCTTGAACAGCGTCCGCGCTCCGCAGTTGGGACAGCGATTCGTCAGGCCTCGGGCGAGAATCTGGCCGCGGGTGACTTTCATGCGCGGAAGCTGGCTCTGGCCAATGTGGAAATCAGGAAATCAGGAATCGGACAACCGAGGTCCAAAGTCGTGTCGATCGCGCTTTGGCTTCCTCCGGGCGCTCTTCCTGATTTCCACATTGCCTGGCGGGTTTATTCAAAAAAAAGCGCTCCACCGAATCAGTGGAGCGCTGGCAAAAGGGCAATCGTTGGCTCAGGAACCGAGCTGGTAGCGGACGAAGCGTCGGATCTGGATGTTCTCGCCGATCTTCGCGATCTGGTCGGTGAGCATGTCCTTCACCGTCTTCTCGGGCGACTTCACGAACGGCTGATCGATCAGGCACACCGTCGAGTAGTATTTCTCGAGTTTGCCTTCGACGATCTTCTGGACGGCGGCCGGCGGCTTGCCTTCGACTTGGGCGGTGGCGATGTCGCGTTCCTTCGTGACGTCGGCCTCCGGCACCGCGTCGCGGGAAACATAGGACGGGCTGGCGGCGGCAATCTGCAGGCAGAGATCCTTCACGAAGGCGCGGAAGCCGTCGTTGCGCGCGACGAAATCCGTCTCGCAGTTGACCTCGATCAGGACGCCCACTTTGCCGCCAAGGTGGATGTAGCTCTCGATCACCCCTTCCTTGGTCGCGCGGCTCGACAGCTTGTCGAGCTTGCTGCCGAGTTTCTTGCGCAGGATCGTGACCGCCTCATCGACGTTGCCGTTCGCTTCAGTGAGGGCCTTCTTGCAGTCGAGCAGACCGGCGCCGGTTTTCTCGCGCAGGTCGGCGACCATCCGGGCCGAAATCAGGGTGGTGGTACTCATTAATCAGGATGCTTATTCGGCCTTCACCACGGGACGGCGGGGGCGGATAAGCTTCTTCTTCGGCAGACCCGCTTCGCCTTCGCCTTCGACCACCGCGGCCACGCTGGCCGGGATTTCGACGCCGGAAAGATCGACTTCCTCCGTGCCGGCGGGGGCGGCGGGCGTCTGATCGATCCCGGCTTGGGTGGCCTTGAGATCGGCTGCGCCGCGCTGCTGGCGACGGGTGTCGCGCAACGCAAGTCCGCTCTGGATCGCGGCGGTGATCGCCTCGACGATAATCCGGATGGATTTCACCGCGTCGTCATTGCCCGGGACCGGGTGCGACACAGTCGAAGGATCGGAATTGGTATCGACAATCGCCACGCAGGGCAGCCCCGCGCGCGCGGCCTCGGCCACGGCGATTTTGTGATGGTTGACGTCCACGACGAACAGCGCGGACGGCAGGCCGCCCATGTCGGAGATGCCGGCAAAATTCTTCTGCATGCGCGTCATCTCGCGCTTGATGGCGGACTCTTCCTTGCGGGGGAGCTTGGCCATTTCGCCATTGGTCTCCATCGCCTGGTACTTCTTGAACTTGGCGACGGACTTCTTGACCGTCTCGTAATTGGTCAGCGTGCCACCGAGCCAGCGGTCGACGCACATCGGCATGTTGGTCGAGGTGGCGGCTTCGCGGACGATGTCCCGCGCCTGGCGCTTCGTCCCGACGAAGAGTACGTTGCCGCCATTGGCGACGGTATCTTCGAGAAACTCGCACGCCTTGGTGAGGGCGACGTGGGTCTTGCCGAGGTCGATGATGGTGACCCCCTGGCGGTGATCGAAGACGAACGGCTTCGAGCGTGGGTTCCAGCGTTTGGTCTGGTGTCCGAAGTGGACACCGGCGTCGAGCAGGTCCTTAGGAGTGATGCTGATGGGCATGATGATCTATGTATCGGGGACACACAGGTCGGCCAATGGGCCGCCTTGCGATCGATGGATGAGGGTTGGATATAGTTTACTGACGGTGTTCTGACAACGAGCCGGCCAACACACCTTTTGCGCCCGGCACTGGCAAGCGCGAAGTGCCTGAAATCCGGAAAAAGGCGTTGACAGTGCCGAGGCCGGTGAGGACCTTCCGCCTCCCTTTGTTGCAGGGTGGAGCAGCCTGGTAGCTCGTCAGGCTCATAACCTGAAGGTCGCTGGTTCAAATCCAGCCCCTGCACCCAATTAGAAAGCCCGCGGACGAGATTCCCGCGGGTTTTTTTTGCGGTGGATTATCACGTATACGTCCTCTGCAATCCCACTGGCCGCTACTACATCGGTATTAGCGAAGATGTCGTCGTCTCCCTGTCAAGCCGGCCAGTCCCGCGGCCTCATTCCCCCCAATCCGACCCAATGACTGCCTCCCTCGTCCGTGTTTTCGCGCGCCTGCTGCTGGCCTGCGCGCTGTCCCTGCCGGTAGTACTGTACGCCGCCGACGCGAAACAAGCCTACAACCTGCCCGCCGGCGACGCTCCGGCAATTCTCTGATCGCTCGGGCAAGGAAGTGCTGTTTGCCGCCGAGACGGTGCGCGGCGTCCGCACCAACGCGGTGCGCGGTGACCTCACCCCGCGCGAGGCGCTCGACCAGATGCTCGCCGGCACCCCGCTCGTCGCCGTGCCCGACGAGCGCAGCGGCGCACTCGCCGTCAGCCGCAAGCCCGCCGCACCAGCCGAAAATACCCCGCCGAACAGGCGCACCGCCACCGACGCCTCCGATAACAGCGAAATCGTAAAGCTCGAGGAATTCAAGGTGAGCACGACGGTGGGCACTTACGCGGAAACCACCACCTCCGCCGCGAGCAAGATCCCGCTCGATATGAAAGACCTGGCGGCGACTCTGCAGGTGCTGAACGCCTCGTTCATCGGCGACAAACTCGCGACCTCGCTCGAGGATCTTTATCCCTACGTCGTCGGGATGACGCGCGAAAGCCCCGCAGGCGCGGGCTTCACGCTGCGCGGTTACACCAACAGCGCCACCAACACCATGATCAACAACCTCACGACCGACGGCCTGCCCGGCGGCGCGTCGCGCTTCGGATCGCCGCCGACGGCCAATGTCGAGCGCGTCGAAGTGATCAAGGGCCCGAACTCCGTGCTCTACGGCGCGATGAATCCCGGCGGCCTCATCAACATTTTCGCCGCCGGCGTCTTCACCGGCATCCTCTCCGGCACGAAGATGATTGAGGCGATGGCGCAGAGCGTGGTGGCGGCGGTGCCGCCGTCGCTCGGGCCGTATCTGGCGCCGATCACCGGCGTGCTCAGCCTGCCGTTTACGTTCTTCATTTCGAACGACGCGTTTTACTACGGCGTGGTGCCCGTGCTCGCCCAAGCCGCGTCGGCCTATGGCATCAGCGCCGCCGAGATCGGGCGCGCCTCGCTCGTGGAGCAGCCCGTGCATTTGCTCAGCCCGCTTGTGCCCTCGACCTATCTGCTCGTGGCCCTGTGCGGCGTCGAACTGGGCGACCATCAGCGTTTCACGCTGAAGTGGACGATCGTCACTGCGTTCGTGTTGCTGGCGGTCGGATTGCTGACGGCGGTGATTCCGCTGACGGGCCGCACGGGGTGACGCGAGGGCGCAAATCAGAAAATGTGCATCGCCGCCCAATCTCCCTGCCACGCTGGAGCGTGACGTTCCCGGGATCGCCAGGCTCCAGCCTGGCATGGGGCATGTTCAAAAGCTGATTTGCGCCCGTGGCGCGCGAAGCGATCTCGCCGTGCTTGCGGCCCGCCTAAAGGCGGAACTACGAGCGCACACCCGACGGTTGGCCACAAAACACGTGCCCCTCGCCAGGTCAGCGACCTGGCCTACAACGGGAACGTGCCTGGTTGCAGGCCAGCTCGCTGAGCTGGCTCCGCAACCGCAACGCTCACTTCACCACCGCCAGCAGCGGAAAACCTTTCGGCCTCGTGCTCTGCTGCAACGCCTGCGAATCGAGCCCGAGGCGCGCCAATACCGGCCCGGCGCGCTCCGCCGCGGCGTTGAACCATTCCATCACGCTCATCGCATCGCCTGAATTGCCCGCCACGCCGGACGCTGAAATCGCTGCGCCGCCGCCGCCCCCCCCGGCCGCGTCGACCAACAAGCCCGCTAGCAGCCCACGCGAAGTTTCGCCCCCGCCAGCGCCCGCAGGACGGACGGGAGTGACCGCACAGGCCGCGATGGCGTAGACACCCTGCGCGCGCGACCAACGCTCCACCGCCGCGCGCAACGCAAAGGCCGAGGGTTTTTGTTTTCCGCCCGTGCGCGCCAGCGCAGCATCGGACGCATCCAGAATCAAAACGCGGTTCAATGCCCTCGCCGTTCCGAGCAAGGCGGCGAGTTCGTCCCCATCCAACCCCTGCGTCCGAAAATCGCTCTCCCACCCAGCCTTGCCCAACCGCACTTCCTGCGGCGCAAGGTAGAGGTGGTCGCCGAGCATGGCCCCGCGACCGCACACGACCAGCATGACCGTGTCCTGCGGCTGGCTCAGGCTGGCGACATCGAGCACGGTGTCCTGGATCCGGCCGCGCGTGGCGTCCTGGCCGAGCACCGCGACCACATCGACGCGGTCATAGAGCCCCGCGCTGCGACGCTGCAGGAGATCCGCCAGCGCGCGGGCGTCGCCGCTCGCCGCCTTCGTATTCAATTTCGCCTCGGCGTACTCGGCGATCTCCACCGCCACCACGAACAACCGGCCTTTGCGCTCGCCCCGCCGCGTGGAATTCAATTCGATCTCCACCGGAATCGCCTCCCAGGAACCGTCGTCCGAGGCCGCGGTGACCCGGATGCTGTTGGCGCCGGCCACGAGATTCAGCCGGAACGTATAGTGCACGGTGTCGCCGTCCCGTTTGGTCTCGGGCTCGATCGCGAGTCGCGCGCCGTTGTTGTAGATCTGTGGCGCGGAGACACCGCCGCCTTTGTCCACTGCATCAACCTCCACCACGGCATGCCCGTCGGCAGAGGAGCGCACCTTGGGCGCGACAATCTTCAACACCGGCGGCAGCCGCCGCGCCATTTGCGCC
>JBKJRG010000571.1:0-11514 GCA_046594805.1 Opitutaceae bacterium
AAGCGCGCGTGGGATCGGGCGGGCGGGATCGACCCCTCGTTTCAATTCGCGCTCGACTGGGATTTGCTGGCGCGCCTCCAGCAATCGAGCGCGCGCATGGTGCGCGTGCCGTATTTCCTCGGGGCCTTTCGCGTCCACGCCGATCAAAAAACCAGCCAGGCCATCCACACGACCGGCGCGGAGGAGATGCGCCGGATCCGCACGCGTTTCCACGGTGAGAAACAGGATGACGCCGAATCCATCAACCGCCACGCCCGCGAAACCCGCTTCTGGGGCGCGGTGACCGCCCGACTGCATGGGCTGGGGATTCGGTGGTAAGGCGCACCGAGCAACCAGAGCCAGGGTGCAGAGTCACCATGTTGCAACCTTCCGCCGCTCTACCTTAACCCTAGGTCCACTGTGCGCATAGTCTGCTCCCCTTTTCTCGCCGGCGGCAACCAATGGGGCCGTGGCCGATGTCCGCAACCCTGCCTCGATCTTTGTCACGGATCCAATCCTCGATCTTTGTCACGGAGGACACGGAGCGCAGCCCACGGAGGCCACGGAGCAAACCAAGGCAGTGGGCCGGGATCCAAACCAATGCTTGTTGGATTGGCTCCGTGGCCTCCGTGGCCCCTCCGTGACCTCCGTGTCGCAGATCGAGGCTTGGGTCTCCGGCTCTGTGCCTTCGTGTCTTTGTGATGAAAAACCAGAACGCAAGTGGTCCCCCCGCCTTAAAATTTAGTGCTGATTAGCGTCCATTAGTGGTTTCACTGCCATTCCAGCATGCTCCTCAGCATCGTCGTCCCGGTTTATAAAGAAGAGAAAAACGTCCCCGAATTCCTGCGGCGAATCGGGCCGATTCTTTCCGGCATCACCGCGGAGTATGAAATCATCTTCTCACTCGACCCCTCGCCGGATCGCACGGAAGAAGTCATCCTGCAGGAACGCGCGCGCGATGAGCGGATCAAGCTGCTGAAATTTTCCCGCCGTTTCGGCCAGCCGATGGCGACGCTGGCCGGCCTGCAGTATTCCTCCGGCGAAGCGGTGGTGGTGATGGACGTGGATCTGCAGGATCCACCCGAGCTCCTCCACGACATGGTGGCGAAGTGGCGCGAGGGCTACGACGTCGTCCTCCCGCAGCGCCGCCAGCGCACCGGCGAGCCCCTGGTGAAAAAGATGATCGCCGCCTCCGGCTACAAGGTGATCAACAAGATTGCGGACGTGCGGATTCCGCCCAACACGGGCGATTTCCGGCTGATGTCGCGCCGGGTGGTCACCGAAGTCGTCAAGCTGAAGGAGTCGCACGGCTTCCTGCGCGGGATGGTGGCGGTGGTGGGCTTCAAGCAGGCCATCATTCCCTTCGATCGGCCGGCGCGGTTTGCGGGCGAGACCAACTACAACCGGTTCATCGGGTCGGTGCGCATCGGCTTCAACGGGATCTTCTGCTTCTCGACCTACGCGCTCACCCTCAGCACGTGGCTCGGGTTCATCATTGCCGCTTTTTCGCTGCTGCTCGCGGGCGTCTATCTCTTCTTCAAATTGATGGACTGGGAGATTTTTTGGGGCAATCCGACGCTCGTCATCCTCATCGCCTTCCTCGGCGGAGTGCAGTTGATCAGTGTCGGGATCCTGGGCGAATACATCGGCCGGATTTACGAGGAGGTCCGGGCCCGCCCCAAGTTCATTGTGGAGCGCGCCGAGGGATTTCCGCGGTGAGCGAGGCACCCACCGCCGTCCGCGGGCGTCGCTGGCTGCTCTGGGGTGCGGGTGCCGCGGCGCTCGTGCTGCTGACGGCACTCTGCCTGCGCCGGGCGTATCCGTTCCTGCCGCCCGCCCTGACGCTGCACATCGAGCTGCCCGTGGGAATCGCCGACCGGCGGGAGCCTTTGATCGCGATGGGCAAGCATGGCGCGGGCGACTTTCTCGAAATCAGGTACCTCAATCAGAAAACCGCGGTGTTCGCGTACGATTCCTGGAACGTGGGCGGGCCGAAGTCCGAGCCGATTCCGTTTGAACCCGGCTCACGCCACACGCTGCACGTCGAGCTGCCGGCGCTCAGCGGCCTCCGCCCGGCGATGCGCAAGGAGACCCGCCCGATGCGCGTCACCTACGACGGGCGCGAAATACTGAACGCCCCCGTGCGCTTTTATGCCCGTACGCCGGCCCAGGTATTTTTCGGGATCAATCCGATCGGCGGCGACACGGGCAGCACCGTTTTTCGCGGCAGGATTTTTGGCGCCGATGGCCGCGATTTGCGCGGCGGCCCCTCCGCGTGGTTTCCCGGTCCGCAACGCCTGGTCTTCTGGCTGAAGGGACGGGCGTGGGAGGCGCTGCTCGTCGTGGTGGCCAGTGTCCTGCTCGCGCTGCTCGCCCGCCGGCTCGCCCGGTGGTATCGGGCGCATCCGTTCTCCGCCCTGCCGCCGCGCGTCCTGGCCGGACGACATTCCCGCCCGCCGCACCGCTGGTTCATCGGCACGGCGCTCGTGTGCGCCGTGGGCTTTGCCGCCCTCTTAACCCAGGGGACTTTCCGGTTTGTTTTCGCCGAATCGTTCGGCTCCTTCTACGACCACCAGGCGGCCAGCATGCTGCAAGGGCGGCTCGACGTCCCGGAGCCCGCCCTCAGCGGCGAGGCATTCGTGCGCCACGGCAAATACTACGGCTACTTCGGCATCACGCCATCGCTGCTGCGGGTGCCCTTCGTCGCCCTGGGCATCGCTTTCGGCCAGCTCAGCCGGGGCTTCATGCTGGCTTACTACGTGGCCGCGCTGGTGGCGGCGTATCTGCTACTCTGTCACGCGTCGCGCGTGCTGACCGGCCCGGGGACGTGGCCCTCGCGCTGGGCGGTGGTCCTGTTCCTCGGCGTCGTGGGCTTGGGGAGCCCGTTCGTTTTCCTCGGCAGCCGCGCCTACATCTACCACGAGGCGATCCTGTGCGGGGCGGCGTTTGCCCTGTGGAGCGGCTATTTTTCGCTGCGTCACCTCGAGGCGCCGGAGCGACGGTGGTGGGTCGGGGCGCTGCTCTGCGGGATTTTCGCCGTCCATGCCCGGCCGCCCGCTGGCTTGTTCGCCCTGGCGCTGTTGGGCGGCATGGCGGTCGCGCACGGGTACGCTGCCTGGCGTGCGCGGACGGGATGGCGCGGACCGCTTGCCGTGGGGGCGTTGGCCGCGCTGGGTTTCCTGTCCTTCAATGGCATGAGCTACCTGAAATTCGGGAGCTTCGACGGTTCGCCCCTGCGCTACAGCGTCCAATACACGCCCGAGCGCCGCGCGAAATTCGAGGACCGCAATTTTCATCTTTCGAATCTCCGCCACAACCTCGACACCTACTTCTTCCAGCCTGATTTCCACTTCAAGGCTCGCTTCCCTTATTTCTATATCGGCGGCGAAATCCGCTGCTACGCCGAGGCGCGAATCGATCTGCAGGAGCCGGCGCTGGCGCTACCCTACGCCATGCCGGGCTTGTTTGCGCTCGCGGCGTGCGGCGGTGCCTGGGCGTTGGTCTGGGCGCCGAAATTCCGCCGTCCCATCGGCCTGCTCACGGCGGGCGTGCTGCCGATGGCGCTCGCCCTGCTCACCGCCATCGTGACCTCGCATCGCTACACGGGGGATTTCTGCCCTTACTTCATCGCCCTCGGGGCGTTCGGTCTGGCCGTGCTGGACGCGGAAGCCCGCGGATGGCGACGCGCCTTTCTCGCCCTCGCGAGTGCCCTGACCGCCGTTTCGCTCTATGTCACGCTTGCCATTGCGCTGCATTTCCAAGGCGAGGTCGTGTGGGGGGTGCCGGCCGAAACGAAGCAGAACTATCAGCAGCTGCGCGATCGCGTGGATGCCTGGGGCAAATCGCTGGGGGGCCGCTGAAAAAACGGCGCGATGATTTCCGAATGAAACCGCTTTCACCCCGCTCGGCCCGCTACGTTGCCGGGGCCACCGCGTTGCTGGTGTGGGTCGTGCTCGCGTCGATTTGCTCGTGGCGAACCTATCCGCCGATGCCCGCGACCGTGACGCTGAAGGTCAAGTTTCCCACCGGTATGGCCGGTCGCAACGAGCCACTGATCGCCGCCGGGAAATTCGCGGCGGGCGATTTCCTGATTGTGAGCTACCGGGACGAAAACACCGCGGTGTTCACCTATGATTCGTGGGGCCAGAGCGGCCCGAGCTCTGCACCGGTCACATTCAATCCCGCCTCCATGCACGTGCTCGAGGTGACCATGCCTGCGTTGGTCGAAACGCTCGGCGCTTCCACCCGCGCGAAGGCGCCGCTGCGGATCGCGTTTGATGGGCGGGTGATCCTGACGGCGGACGTTACCTTTCATCGGCGAGATGCGAAACAAATTTTCTTTGGCCTGAACCCCAATGGCGGCAGCGCCGGCGATTTTTTCCGCGGGGACCTTTTCACCGCGAGTGGTCGCGCCATCCGCGGCGGACCGGAATCGTTTTTTCCCCGCCACCAGCGGATCGGGCGCTGGGCGGCAACGGCCCCGTGGCAACTGGTGGGCGTTTTATTGATCAGCCTGGGGGCAGGCTATGCGATGAGACGCCTGCATGCCACGATCGTCGAACGGTTATTTTCCCCGCGACCGTTCTCCGCCCGCACCGCGCCCACCCATCGCTGGTTCATCGGCACGGCGCTGCTGTGCACGCTGGCCTTCGCCCATGTCGTGACCGGCGGGACGTGGAAGTTTATTTATCCCGATTCTTTCGGAATGTTCTACGATCACCAGGCGGCCAGCCTGCTGCAGGGCCGGCTCGACGTGCCCGAGCCCGCCCTCAGTGGCGAATCCTTCCGCATCGAGGGAAAATGCTACGGCTATTTCGGGCCGACCCCGGCGTTGCTGCGCCTGCCGTTCACGGTGTTCGGCATCGCCTTTGAAAAACTGACCCGTCCGTATCTCGTCCTGGAATACGCCACCTGCCTCGGCGCGATCTACCTGCTGCTCTGCCACGCCGTGCGAACGCTCAGCGGTCCCGCCGTGTGTCCCCCGCCCTGGGCCGTGCTGACCCTGGTGGGCGGAGCGGGATTGGGCAGCACGCTTTTTTTCCTCAGCAGTCGCGCCTATGTTTACCACGAGGCGATTTTGTGCGGGGCCGCTTTTGCCCTCCTGGCCACCCATTGTGCGCTGCGCTATCTGGACCAGCCGCAAAGTCGTTGGTGGATTGGCGCGCTGGGCTGCGGTACGCTCGCCGTCCACGCCCGCCCGCCGCTCGGTCTCTTCGCGCTCGGGTTGGCGGGGGCGGTGGCGCTCGTGCATGCGCTCCGCGGTGTCCGGGCGCCGCGCACCGCGCTGAAACCACTGCTCGTCGGCCTCCTCGCCATCATGGGCGTGCTCAGCTTCAACGGCCTCAGCTACCTCAAGTTCAAGACGATCGAGGGCTGCCCGCTGCGCTACAACGTGCAGTACGACGCCGACCGGCTCGCCCGGATCGACGGCCGCCAGTTTCATTGGGGCAACCTGCACTTCGGGATCGATTCGTACCTGTTGAAGCCGACCCTGCAGGTCGACTCCCGCTTTCCCTATTTCCGGCGGCGCGGCGTGCATGCGGCCCACTACCGAAGCGCGAAAATCGATCTCGCCGAGTCGATGACCGGCCTGCCTTGGGCGATGCCTGCGCTCTGCGTACTGGCGCTGGCCGGCCTCGGGGGCACGCTGGTTCGCGGCGGTGCGGGGCGAATGCCGGTGCTCCTGCTGTGGGCCGCGATCATGATGATGGCAGTGCCGATGTTCGCGGCCATCGCCGTCTCCCATCGCTACACCGCTGACTTCGTTCCTTTCCTCGTCACCGCCTCCGCCTACGGCATCGCTTTCATCGGCCAGGGCGCAGAGGGCTGGCGGCGTGCGCTGCGTGTCCTCGCCACCGTGCTGACCTTGCTCAGCATCCTAATTACGCTTGGCCTTACCCTGGGATTTCAAGGGGAGGGCGTATGGGGCGTGCCGGACGACGTGACGCAGCGCTACCGGGCGATTCAGAAAACCATGGATGGCTGGTTTCGAGCTGCGCCGCCCTGATTCCGCGGGCGGGCAGAGCCAGCTCAGCGAGCTGGCCTACAGGGCACTGGCCCTCAATTGCGGAGATACGAGAGGGCTTGCGCGTTGCGCTCCCATTCCCGTTTCCTGAACCTCTCTTCTTTCATGCAACACGCGTTCGTCACCGGCGCCGCCGGTTTTATCGGATCCAATCTCGTCGATCGTCTGCTGGCCGACGGTATCGCCGTCACCGGCTACGACAACTTCTCCACCGGACAGGAGCGTTTCCTCGCGGGAGCCCAGGCACACCCACGATTCAAGCTCGTGCGCGGCGACAACCTGGACCTGGCCGCTCTGAAGGAAGCGATGAAGGGCGTGGATTTTGTTTTTCACCTCGCGGCCAATGCCGACATTCGCGACGGCTGGAAACACCCGGTGAAGGATCTGCAGCAAAACACCATCGCCACATTCAACGTGCTCGAGGCGATGCGGGCCAGCGGGGTGAAGCGCATCGCGTTTTCGTCGACCGGTTCCGTTTACGGCGAAGCCCTTGTCACCCCCGAGACTCCCACGCCGGAGGACGCGCCGTTTCCCATCCAGACCTCCCTGTACGGTGCCTCGAAGGTGGCGGGCGAAACGCTCCTCTCCGCCTATGCGGAAGGCGCCCAGATCGAGGAGGCCTACATTTTCCGTTTCGTTTCCATCCTCGGCGAACGCTACACCCACGGGCACGTCTTCGATTTCCATCAGCAGCTCGTCGCCCACCCGGATCACCTGCGCGTGCTGGGCAACGGCCGGCAGCGGAAGAGTTATCTCTACGTCCAGGACTGCCTCGACGCCATCCTGCACGTCACGCGCAAGGGCACGGCGCGCGAATCGAAACACCACACGCAAATCTACAACCTGGGCACGCCGGAATACGTCGAGGTGAACCAAAGCATCGGATTCATCTGCGTCGCGCTCGGGCTGAAGCCCCGGCTCGACTACACCGGCGGCGATCGCGGCTGGATTGGCGACAACCCGTTCATCTTCCTGGACACGAAAAAAATCCAAGCTACGGGCTGGAAGCCGAAGCTCACGATCGAACAGGGGATCGTGAAGACCTTGCGCTGGCTCGAGACGAGCCGCTGGGTCTACGACGCGCGGGCGTGAGCGTCAGTTCCGGCGCAAAACATGACCGCGGTTCCTGAACGGGGCGCACTCTTCAGGGGGCCGTGGCTCTGGCTGCTGCTGGCCGTGCTCGCGGCCGAGTTTGTGCTCTTCGATCAGTTTGGCGCGCACCGGCACACCAGCGTCTACCCGCGCTGGAACGATCAGATCCAGTATCTCGGCGAGGCCTACACGGGCTATGAATACGCCCGCGCCCACGGATTCGCGCGCGGGCTCTGGCAGACGCTGACCAACCCCTCGGCGCAGGGCACGCTGCACGATGTGGGCGCGCTGTTCGCGTTCAAGCTGGCGGGCCCGTCGCGCAGCGCCGCGCTGGCGCTGAACCTGCTGGCGCAGGTCGCCTGGCAGGGAGCACTGTTCCTCGCGGTGGCCCGCGCGGGCGGCGCCCGGGCGCTGGGCTTCGCGGTGGCCCTCCTGCCGCTCGCGCTGCGCGGACCGTGGGAAAACATCCCCGGCTCCGCCTACGATTTCCGGCTCGATCACCTCGCGATGTGCGCGCTCGGCGTGGCCGCCGCGCTCGCGTGGTGCACGAATGGGTTTCGCTCACGACGCTGGTCGCTCGTCTTCGGGGCCGCGGTGGGGTTCACGCTGCTGACGCGTTTTCTCACCGGCACATATTTCGTCGTCATCTTCCTGGCCCTGCTCGCGTGGACGCTCGCCAGCGTCGAACGGAAAGTGCGGTCCTGGAACCTGGTGCTCGCCGCGCTCCTCGCCGCCGCGCTGGCGGCGCCAATCTTCTGGCTGAACCGCGAATGGGTGTGGAACTACTATTGGATCGGCCACTACATCGGACCCGAGAGCGCCATTCGCCATTCGCACATGAATCTCGGCCGTTCGCTGGCCTTTGTGGGCACGCAGCTCGCGCAGCGTCACCTCGGCAGCTTTCTCGGCTGGCTCGTGCTGGCCGGCACGGTGGGGTTTTTCCTGCTCCGCTCGCGTGACCGCGCACGCGCGGGCCGCGAGGGTTGGGTGATGGGCGCCGTGTTCCTGTTGGCGCCAGCGCTCGTGCTCACGCTGCATCAGCAGAAATCGGAAGTGGTGGTTGGCGCGCTCGCCCCCGGCGTTTTCCTGCTCGTGGCGGCGGGCTGGCTCGCGCTGACGGGCCGCGGTCCCGCCACCCGATCGCAACGGGCGCTCGGGGCCGCCCTCGCGGCGGGCGCGCTGGCCTTCTTCACTGTCCAGCAAACGCGGCCGGACTACGACGCCGCGCTGCTGGTGGATATCCGGCGCGTGAACACGTCGGCCGATCAGGTTTTCGCCCGCGCGCGCGCGGCCGGGCTGAAGGAGCCGCGCATCGCGGTGGATTACATCACTGATTGCCTCGACGCGCAGGTCATCCGCGTCATCTGCTACGAACGCCAGAAGGTCTGGGTGCCGTTCGAGATGACCCTCCCGATCAGCATCGCGGAGCCGCCGGTGGCGGAGGTGATGGCGCGGCTGGCGCGCAGCGACTTTGTTTTCCTCACCGAGGAGGCGCCGCCGGGAAACTTTCCCTTCGATCAAACGCTCGCCGCGCTGCGCCCGGCGCTGCACGCCTGGTGCGACGCCAACCTGCGCGCCGTCGACCGCTTCCCGCTGTTCGGCCGCCGCATGGTGCTTTACCAGCGCCGGGAAATTCCGTTTCCATGAGCCGCGCATGAATCTCGTCCTCACCGGCTCCAGCACCGGCATTGGCCGGGCCCTCGCCGAGCATTTGCTGGCGGGTGGCCATCACGTCTGGGGCCTGGCGCGTTCCGACCAGTCGGGTTTTGTCGCCGCCAGGAACGGGGCATTCAAGTCGTCGCGTTGCGATGTCAGCCAGTGGGCCGAGGTCGAGCGCGCGGCGCGGGACGTCGGCGCCGCCTGGCCCCACGTCGACGGCCTCATCGCCTGCGCGGGCCTGCAGGGAGAAATCGGTCGGGCTCTCGCGGCCGATGCCGCGCGCTGGAGCGCGACGGTGCGGGCCAATCTCGACGGGACTTTCCACGCCTTGCGCGCTTTCGACGTGCTGCTCGCGCGTGCGCCGCGTCGCGCGAAGGTCGTATGCTTTTCCGGCGGAGGGGCGACGAAGCCGCGCGCACGATTCTCCGCTTACGGCGTGGCGAAGACTGCTGTCGTCCGCCTCGTGGAGACTATTGCGGAGGAGGAGCGCGGCCGCCCGTACGACATCAACGCGATCGCCCCGGGCGCGATCAATACGCGGCTGACGGAGGAGGTCATTGCCCTGGGGCCGGCCGTGGTCGGGGAAGTCGAATACGCGGCCGCGAAAAAGCAGCAGGCCGGCGGCAGTGCGTCCCTGGAAAAAGCACTCGGGCTCGTCGCGTGGCTGCTTTCGCCCGCCAGCGATGGCATCAGCGGCCGGCTCCTCGCCGCTCCGTGGGATCCGTGGCCGACGCTTGGACCGCGCGCGAACGAACTGGCGGCGAGCGACATTTATACGTTGCGCCGGATTGTGCCGGAGGAGCGGGGAAAAAAGTGGTAGGGCCGGTATTAGATACCATAAGTAATTCCTTTTTTCTACCACAACGGACATGAAGCATATGCTTTCCTTCTTAGCGGGCGCTGCTGTGGTAATGGCATTCACGCTCTGGCCCGGTCGGCGCCGCGTGCCGATGAGCGGAGAATCGCAGCGCCCCATACCCAATTCTTTGCGTCTCCATCGAGTGCAGCAGAACACGTTGCTCTCCACGGGCAATGATGCGGCGGTTGTCTCCAGCTTCCATTCCGGGTCGGAACGGTCCATCGCAGCATTCGAGCTGTTTAATCGAACGGCCCCCTCTGAGCGTCACCGTTTGCTCAATTCTGCCTTCGCCATGAAGGGACCCGCGAAGGATCGAAGGGCAATGTGCAATCTGCTCATTCAGCGGTGGGCCGAAGTTGATTCCCATGCCGCCCAAGACTATTTCGCGCAGCTCTCGAGGCCTGACCAATTCGCGACCATTGAGTCATTGGCGCGTGCGTGCGCCGAAAAGGATCCGACTGCCGTCAGCCTCTCAGCTTTCAGCTCTCCGTTTATAGCCTGCAGCCTACAGCCATCTCTCGCATTCTGGTCTTTGCCGTTTCTGCCCTCCGTCGGATGCCATTTGACAACGCACTCCGGTAAGAAAAAGTAAGGCGTGCAACTCACGCTTTCGAGCAAAGGCCAAATCGTGCTGCCGGCGCCCATGCGGCGGCGTCTACGGCTGAAACCGCGCTCGAAGTTAGAAATCGAAGAGCGCGATGGTGGCCTGTTTCTGCGTCCCGCCCAACGGGCCCGGCCGGTCGCGCCGATCGACTACCCGGCACCCGGCTCGCTCAAAGTGAACCAGCGCATGCTGAGGCTGGACCGTCTGGCCGGCCGTGACGTTGGCCCGAACGGTCAATGATTCCAGCGGTTCATCAGTGGGATATCGTTCGGGTCCGAGTAAATCCCGACGATCGTGACGAGCACCCTGCCGTCGTTCTGACCTGCGAAGAGTTTTGCCTCAGTTCAGGCCGCCATAAGCTCAACGTCCTCTATGGCAGCAGCCGTCGCCCGACGGAGAAACCGGAACCTTACGAAATCACGCTGAATGGAGCCGATGGACTGGAACGTCCGACCGTTTTTAACTGCGGTCATCTCTATACCGTCGACCGCCGCAAGATTACCGCTGCGATCGGGCGGGTGGTCCCGGAACGGCGTCGCCAAATCGGCCGCACGATCGTCGCAATTTATCGGCTTCCTCTCTGAGGCGGAGAAATGCAGTTGAGTGCTGAGAGCAAAACCAAAAGGTGCGCGCACGTATTCCGGCTAAGACTGTGCAATTTCGCTCGGCCGACTGGTCCCTCAACTCTCATCTCCTGGTTCCGGTTTAGAGGGCGTTTGAAAAGCCGGTTCCCGGTAGGGCGGGACCGCTGGGCCCGCCGCGGCCACCTCGGAGTTTCGTACCCCGTGCGGGGCGCCCAGCGGTCCCGCCCTACCTTTTTCGACGCCCTCTTAAGGCTTCGGCGTGGGCTTCCCCAGCCGGAACACGCGATAGTTCAGCAGCAGGAATACCACGATCGTCGACGGGGGAATGGCCCACACGGTCGACCACATCAGGCCCAGCCCGAACGCGTCGCGACACAGCCGGAAAGCGGCGAGATTAATCCCGAAGCTGAGGGCAATCGTGAAAAGATATTCGCCGAATTGCCTGCCCGGATCGTGGCGCGCACTCGGCAGCGCCCAGAAGCGATTGGCGCAATAATGCGTGGCGGTCGAAACGACCCACGAGACGGAGAATGCCAGGTTCTCCGCCATGTAGGACCGGAGCATCCACAGCACGGCCAGCTGGACCAGCGCCGTGCCGCCGCCCACCGCCAGGAAGCGGAACAGGCGCCAGCGCGTTTCCGGATTTGGCGGGGAAAGCTGCGTCACGCTGCGATGAGGATGGCGGCCGACGGATCGCGGCAATCCCAATTGC
>JBKJRG010000093.1:0-5935 GCA_046594805.1 Opitutaceae bacterium
TTCGGCCCGATCGTCGATGGCACCCCGGGCGAGGTGTTGAAATTTGTCCCCGGCATTGCGATGACCTACAGCGCGGGCGAACCGCGCACGCTCTCGATGGATGGCACGCCCGCCTTCGGCACGCCCATCACGATTGGTGGCTTCCAGATCGCCAGCGCCGCAGGCGGCGGCACCTCGCGCGTCCAAATCCTGGACCAAATCTCCATCAACAGCATCGCCCGCATCGAGATCAACCAGTCGCCGACTTCAGAGTCGCCCGGCACCGCCCTCGCCGGCACCGTCAACATGGTGCCGCGCTCCGCCTTCGAGCGCTCGCGCCCTGTATTCAATTACTCGGCCTTCATGTTGTTCAAGGATTCCGAGAAGAGCTGGAGCAAGCAGCCCGGCCCGCTCGACAAGCCCATGCGCCGGATCACCCCCGGCTTCAACTTCTCGGCGGTCGTGCCCGTGAACAAACGGTTCGGCTTCAGCCTCTCGGGCAATCATGTCGATCAATACTTCCCCGATCCCCAGATTAGCAGCACGTGGCGTGGCGTCCGTTCCGGGACCACCCATGCGCCCACCACCCCGCCTCCCGCCACCGGCAACTACTTTCCGGACACCACGCCCGACAACCCCTATCTCACTGACCTCGTCGTCCGTGACACCGCGCGTGGCGTTCGCACCCGGTCCATCGGCGTGACCACCGATTGGAAGGTAGCGCGCAACGATACGCTTTCGTTCTCGTTCAACTATAACTTCAAAGCGGAGAAGTCCAACAGCCACACGATGTCGTTCTTCGTCAACCGGGTGGCTCCCGGCGAGTGGGGGCGCACCTTCACCCGCGGTATGCCCATCGCCCCCGGTTCAACCGCCGGCGGCGAGATCCGCATTCAAACCAGCGCGCAGGACAATATCGCCAACACCAGGACCTTCTCCCTGGTCTGGCGCCATGACGGCCCGGTCTGGAAAGCTGACGCCGGCGCGGGGCTTTCTGTTCAGACCCAACATGTGCGCGACATCGACAAAGGCTGGTTTGGGGCCACCCAGGCGCGCCGCACGGGCGTGGTTATTTCGTTTGCCGACATCTTTTATCTCCGGCCCAACACCATCACGGTCGCCGACGCCGCCGGCAATCCGATCGATCCGTACAACCTCGGCAGTTACACGCTCGTCAGCGCCGATGATCACCCGCGCGACAGCCTGGACGACAAGCGCAGCGTCTTCGCCAATCTCCGTCGCGATTTCAGAATCGGGGACGTGCCGTTCACGCTCAAAACGGGCGTTAATGTGAACCGGAACGTGCGCGATTTGCGTGCCATTACGACGAACTTCAATTTCGCGGGCAAGGACGGCGTCGCCTCCAACATCGCGCTCGACCCGCGGTTGGGCGACGACTCGGCCGCCGTGGTGCTCGACGCCCCGTTCTCCCAGCGGTTCGGCCCCTACGGCTTCCCGCAGATCCAGTGGATCGACAACGTCGCCTACTACAATCTCTACAAAGCGCACCCCGAGTATTTCCAGCGCGACCTCAATTCGATTTACCGCTCGGGAGTCTCCAACTCGAAACATGCGCAGGAAATCATTTCCGCCGCGTATCTGCGTAGCGACGTGGCGTTCTTCAATCGCCGCCTCCAGTTCGTCGGTGGTGTCCGCGCCGAGCAGGTCAACGTGAAGGGCGAAGGCCCGCTCACCGATCAGACGCTCAACTTCCAGCGCGATGCCAGGGGCAATTTCATCCTCGGCAGCAACAGCCGCCCGCTCACGATCCTGCCAACGACCGACGCCCTCGGCGTCTCCCGGCTCACCTTCATCGAGCGCGGCCAGCAGGTGAACAAGGAATACCTGCGGCTGCTCCCGAATCTCAACGGGTCGCTCCTCCTGCGAGAGAATCTCACCCTTCGTGGCGCACTCTACCAGTCTTATGGCCGTCAAAGTTACGGCCAATACACCAGCGGCCTCACGTTGCCCGATCTCTCACTCCCTCCGGCCAGCAGCAATCGCATCTCGGTCAACAACCCGGGCATCAAGGCTTGGGCCGCCAACAGCATGCTGCTGAGCCTCGAATATTACTTCGAGCGCATCGGCCAGATAAAGCTGATGGCGTCCCGCCGGGATTACCAGAATTTCTTTGGCAGCACGATCCTCAGCGACGTCTCGCCTGAGTTCCTCCAGGCCCTGGATCTCGATCCGGCCGTTTACGCCGGCTACGAAATCTCGACCAATTACAATCTCAAGGAGCGGCTGCGCATCGAAAGCCTCCAATTCAGCTACAAGCAGGCTCTCACGTTTCTACCCCCTTGGGCCCGCGGCGTGCAGGTCTACGGCAATGTCACCGCGCTACGCGGCTACGGCCCTCTCGCGGCCGCCTCCAACTTCTCCGGCTTCGTCCCGCGCACGGCGAATTGGGGCTTCAGCCTTTCCCGTTCCGAATTCGACCTGAGGATGAATTGGAACTACCGCGGCCGTCGGCGGCACCAGCAAATCACGGGCCGTAGCATCGATCCCGGTACTTTTCGCTGGGACTCTCGCTTCCTCTTTATCGATGTCACCGCCGAGTATCGGCTCTCCAGGCGTTTTGGCCTCTTCGCGACCGCTCGCAACCTCACGGGCACCCTGGACGACGACATGTATTTCAACCAATACACGCCCCGCAGCACAGGCTTCGGCACTCGCGCGGACAATGCCGTCTCGTGGACCTGCGGCGTCAAGGGATCGTTTTAAGTGCGTTCCAGACAAACGACCCTCAGACCGCTCCGACCGTAGCCGCCCCGCTCGGCGTAAAACCACACCGGCTTTTGTCCGGTTGTGGGTCGACCGATGAGCGGCGACGCTCCACGTTTTAGCCCTCCCCATGCACCAAGCTCTCCGTTCCTCTCTCTCGCGTCGCAGTTTCGTCGGCCGTTTCGCGGCAGGCGCCGCCGCCTTCGCGCTGTCCGGCCGCAGCCACGGCCAGACGCCGCCGACGAAGAAGCTCGGCATCGCGCTCTGTGGCCTCGGCCAGTACGCGCGCGGCCAACTCGCGCCGGCGCTGAAGCTCACGCAGCATTGCCAGCTCACGGGCGTGATCACGGGTTCCAGGGAAAAAGGCAGCCAGTGGGCCAAAGACCACGGCTTCCCCGAGAAGGCCATCTACCACTACGACGCGATGCAGCAGCTGGCGGATAATCCCGACATCGACATCGTCTACGTCGTCACGCCGAACGCGCTGCACGCCCCGCACACCATCGCGGCGGCCAAGGCCGGCAAGCACGTGATCTGCGAGAAGCCCATGGCGATGAACGCGGCCGAGTGCGACACGATGATCGCGGCGTGCCAGGCCGCGAACGTGCGGCTGTCGATCGGCTACCGCCTCCACTTCGAGCCCCATACGCAGGAATTGAAACGGCTCGCGAAGGACAAGGACTTCGGCGCATTCATGAAGATGTCCGGTGGGAACGGATTCGTGATGCAGCGCAAGGTCTGGCGCGCGGATTACAAGCTGTCCGGCGGCGGGCCGCTGATGGACATGGGCATCTATTCGGTCCAGGCGGCGTGCATGGCGGCCGGCGACGCGGCGTGCGTGGCCGTCACCGCGAAGGATCACCCGAAGACCCGGCCTGAGATCTTTTCCGACGTCGAGGAAGGGCTCGACTACACCCTGGAGTTCTCCAACGGCGCGAAGGCCGAGCTCGTGACGAGCTACGCGCAGCGCCTCGGCAAGTTCCGCGCCGAGGGCGACCAGGGCTGGATCGCGCTCGAGCCGGCGCATGGGTATCAGGGCATCAAGGCGGTCACGAGCAAGGGACCGCTGACCGCCAGGGAGATCGCGAGCCAGCAGGCGCTGCAGATGGACGACTTCGCGCTCTGCGTGCGCGAGAAGCGGGAATCCAGCGTCGGCGGCGCGATGGGGCGTCGCGACATGCGGATCGTCGACGCGATCTACGAAGCCGCGAAGACCGGCCAGCGCACGCGGGTTAAGGCGTGAGGCTTGGGTGCCAGCGAGACGACGGGACGGGATTGCGGATTGCGGATTGCGGATTGCGGAGTCGTCGACGGCCTTCCCCCACTCGCTCACGCTCGTGGCTACCAGGCAGACGAACTGAGCGTAGCGACGAGCGGCAGCGAGTCGATGCGGCGGCGGGACGGGCCAAGGAGCACGCGGTTCAGGTAGCCATAACCGTAGAGCTTCAACAGGTCGCGCGGATTGTAAGGGAGACGGCCCGTCTCAGCCGGCCGTGCCCGCTCAAATCCCAGGGCGCCAAGGTCAAGCCCATCCACGAACGCGTCGATGAAACGCACCGCCGCGTTGTCCGCGACGTACCTCCACCCGCGGCGGCAGCAGGTGGTCCTGCCCGCGATCCACGCCTTGAACATAGCTCATGGTCAGGCTCGACACTCCGCGTCGAAAAAAGATCCTCGGGAGTTTTCACACAGTCTGGTGCGCTCGTGGCTACCAGGTCCGCCTGAAAAATTCGGCCGCACACAAAAGTCTGGCCACGCCAAAGGGGACAGCTTCGATCCACAGCCTGACCGCCCACTTTCCACCTTTCACGCCGCCGGACGGCTATGCTCGCGTGCGCCTGGTGCGGAGTTTCGATGAACTCGTGGCTACGCCCTTCGCCGACGAGGTCAACGCGCTGTGCTGGCCTCGCTCGCTCACCGGCGACTTCGCCGAGGTCGTGCGGGCGCTGGGGGTCGGCGAAGCGCTCGCGTCCGTCGATGAGACCCGCCTCGAGCGCCTTCGCCTCAGCGCCGCGGGCCAGGCGGCCGCCGCCATCCTGACCGAGGACCTCCAGCGGCTGCGCGCGCACGAGCTTTCCCCGGTCCTGGATTGCATCCGGGACTATCCGCGCGACGAGACGCCGGGCCCCGTGCCGGTTGACGTGTATTCGTTCCACGCGGACAGCGCGCCGGTGGCCGCGGACACCTGGCTTTGCACCTACGTCGGCGCTCCGTCGGAAGGATTGCGCAACGACGAAGCGTCGCGCCGGGTTGACGTTCCGGCCACGCGCGCCGAGTTTCTCGATGCCTTCGGCGGCGTGGACAGCGCGGACTTCCGCGATTACCTCCGCGAGCACTGTTATGATCTCCATTATGCGCCCGCGCCCCACGCGCAGCCGTTTTCCTTTGGCGTGGGCAATCTCTGGCGCATCGCCGTCGAATACCCGGGCAGCCCTGTGCCGCCCTGCATCCATCGCGCGCCCGCCACGCTGCCCGGGGAGTCGCCGCGGCTGCTGCTGATTAGCTAGTGGGAAGCGAACGACGCGCTTTAGGCCTATTCTCGGAAGCGTAACCAGACCTTCGCCGCTGGCGCGCAAGGCGTCGCAGACTCGCCGGCCGCCCGGCATCGGCGTTTTCGACGGCGACGTCGCGAAGACTCCGGATCACCGCTACGGCTGCTCGGGCATCGATGGCGTGAGTTTCGGTCCGGAGTTTGGCCGCGCCGACGGCCCGCGCCTCCTCACCGTCGCGTACGGCATCTACGCCCACCCTGAGCGCACCGACAACGACCACCAAGTGCTGCTTCAATACGACATCACCGACTGGGGCCGTTTCGAGCGTCCGCTGAGCGAGGCGCGCAGCAACGCTGGTTCCTCGGCGTCTACAAGGGCACCAAGCCGTCGTTACCGAATTACCTCCTGTTTGCCGTGGATGCCCGCACCCGGCCGACCCTGGGCGATCTGATCGGCGTACCCGGCCCCGGCGGCGCACGCGAAGCCGCGAAAAGCGCGAATCATCACATTCCCCGAATGGAGCGGTGGTTTCCCAACCACCGTGGACCGGTCGGCCGATCGGTCCCGGGCGGTTGCAAACCACAGCCATCCCATAGCCGGGAGAAAAAAGTTGGCTCGGTTGCCGGCGATTTACCTGCCACGAGGCAGGGTGTGAAAAAGAAAACCAACCGGCAACCGACCCGCCCGCACCTTACGATCCTGCGGCAGCTCGTCGAACTGATTCCGACGCACCTGGTGCC
>JBKJRG010000173.1:0-5549 GCA_046594805.1 Opitutaceae bacterium
AACGTTCCATCGGGAACGTGCGGCAGCACGCTGCGGTCGACGCGCAGCCCGGCATGGCTCAGCACAATCGGCAGCGCCGCTCCCGCCAGCAAGCGCGGCAGATTCTGTCCTGCCCAAATCACCGGGTCCGCGAGATCGAGCTGCGGGCGGATCGCGAGGCGGTATGTGCTCAGCCGGTCGGTGGCAAAACCGACGACGACCGCCTCGTGCCTCCCCAGCGGCAGGCGCAGCGAGGCCGGGGCGTAGGGCTTTTGGGTCCGGGGATCGCGGAGGTTGCCGCCAACGACCTTGGCGCCGGTGGCGAGCAGTCGCCGGACGGTCTCGCCGACGTCAAAGAATTCCGGCTCGTGGTTGCCGAGGTTGATCACGGTCGGAGCGCGTTGCGCCAGCGCGGCGAACAGGGCGAAGTCGATCGCGCCGGCCGTTCGGCGCGCGACGACATTGCCATATTCGAAGGCGTCGCCGTCGATCAGGATGGCGAAGGGCACGCCGGGGTTTTCCGCCTTCAGTCGATCCACCCGCGCCACGAATTGCGCCGACCGATCATAGGCCGAATGGAGATCCGCGGCGACCACCAGCACGGCCTCAGGCGGTTCGGGCGCAGCCGCGGGCGCCCGGGCGACCACACTGAGGCCGGCGACCATCCCCGCAAAGATATGACGGAAGCGCATGACTTTCGGCAGCGTGCGACTGTCCCACCGCGCCGCAAGCCTGCCCGCGTCCGAGGAGGTGCGCCTGCCGCCGGGGCGCATCTCAGTTTCTGGACAGCGCGTCGGAGCCTGTCGTGGCACGGGCATCTTGCCCGTGAGTGGCATGGGCATCCTGCCCATGTAGGCGGCGCGGAGCGCCGTCCACGGGCGGGACGCCCGTGCCACGTTCGCGCTGTCCAGAAACTGAGATGCGCGCCTGCCGCCGTTCGACCGGTTTCCCGCGTTGACCCTTACGTGCCACCCGATACCTACAACCCTTCCCGGATTGAATCGCGTCCACATCAAGACCTACGGCTGCCAGATGAACGAGCGCGACAGCGAGGCTGTCGCAGCGATGTTGCGCGCCCGGGGTTATCGGATCGTCGCGGATGAAAACAACTGCGACATCCTGCTGCTCAACACCTGCAGCGTGCGCGACGCCGCGGAACAGAAGGCGATCGGGAAGGCCGGTTATCTGCAGCAGCGCAAGAAAACCCAACCGGACTTCGTCCTCGGGATCCTCGGTTGCATGGCGCAAAACCGGGGCGCGGCGCTGCTCGAGCAACTCCCCGACCTCGATCTGATCGTTGGCACCCAGAAATTTCACCAGGTCCCGGACTATCTCGATAATCTCCGCGCCGCGCGCGAGGCCGGCGTGCCGATTGGGGAAACCATTGTCGACATTGCGGAGGAGGCCGGCTCGCAAAACACCATCCGGGATCACCTGGTGCCCGAGGAGGGCGAGGCGGCGGAACCGAAAGTGACGGCATTCGTATCGATCCAGCAGGGCTGCAACATGGATTGCGCCTTCTGCATCGTGCCGAAGACGCGCGGGGACGAGCGCTCCCGGCCGATGGACGAAATCGTCGCCGAATGCCGCTTGCTCGCGGGACGCGGCGTGCGGGAAATCACCCTGCTGGGGCAGATCGTCACGAGCTATGGGCGGCGCGACTACGTTCATACCGGGGGTGTGAGCCCGTTTGTGCAGCTATTGGAGCGCGTGCATGCGATCGACGGGATCGAACGGATTAGGTTCACGTCGCCGCATCCGCGCGGATTCAAGGACGACCTCGTGGCCGCCTATGGCCGGTTGCCCAAGCTTTGTGGTTACGTGCACCTGCCGATGCAGAGCGGCAGCAACCGAATCCTGCGGGCGATGAACCGGCCGTACACCCGCGAGCGCTACCAGGAGATCGTCGACGCGTTGCGGTCGGTCCAGCCGGAGATGTATTTCTCGACCGACGTAATCGTGGGTTTTCCCGGCGAGACGGAGGACGATTTCGAGGCGACGCGATCGCTCTTCGAGGCGTGCAATTACGACATGGCCTACATCTTCAAGTACTCGATCCGCACCGGCACGCCGGCGGCGGAGCTGGCGGACCAGGTCCCCGAGGAAGTGAAGGAGCGCCGCAACCAGAGCCTGCTGGGAATCCTGCAGCGGAATTCCCTGCGGCGGACCGCGCTGATGGTGGGGACGGTGGAGGAAGTGCTGGTCGATGGGCGGGACAAGAGCGGCGAGCGTTACACCGGCCGGACCCGCGGCAACCGGGTGTGCGTTTTCGACGCCGAGCCGCGGCTGGTGGGGCAGCTCGTGCCGCTGCGAATCGAGCGGGCGAGCGTGAGCACGTTGTATGGGGAGCTGGTGCTGGCGGGGGTGGTTTGAAGGTCTCCCATCTTTCTCTTCCTCTTTATCTTTATCTTTCTCCCATCCAATAATGCGCGCTCAATTCGATCACGAACGCCTTAAAGTCTATCAGGAGGCAGCGCTGCCTCGCGGGGAGAAAGAGAAAGAGTAAGAGGAAGATTCGCACGATTCAAACCATGACCCTCTCCCTCGCCACCCTGATCCCCGGCCTGCTGCTCGTCGCCCTGGGCGTGCCGCTCCTGCTCAACCACTCGGGCTGCACCGCCGCCTTCAAGGCGTTTCCGCGTTCGACGGCGTCGTCGTATGTTTTTTTCGGCGCCGGGGCGGCCTGGTTTTTATATGCGATCTGGCATTTGTCCGTGGCGGATTTTGGCGAGTACCGGCAGTGGCTTTTTGTCGGCTTCCTCTTGATTGCGGTGCTGTCCTTCAAGTGCGTGCCAGATTTCCTGGCCGTGCGGGGATTGGCGACGCTGGTGCTGATGGGCGTCATGCCGCTGCTTGAAGCCGCTTACATGGAATACGACAAGCCGCAGCGGCTCACCATGGTCGCGATCGCCTATGTCGCACTCGCGGCCGCCATCTGGCTGGGCGCCCAGCCGTGGCGGCTGCGTGACTTTCTCGGCTGGCTTTTTGCCCGGCCGGGGCGGACCCGCGCGATCGGCGGCACGCTCGCCGGCTACGGGTTGCTGCTTGCGCTCGTGGCGTTCACCTACTGAAAACCACGCATGTCCGCCGCCCCGAGCCCGTCGACGGGCCCAGCCCCTCTCCTGCTCGTGATTGCGGGACCGGCCGGTTCGGGGAAGAGCACGTTGTGCGACCGGTTGGTGCACGAGCGGCCGGAGTTTTCGCGCGTGGTGACCACGACCACGCGCGCCCCGCGCGCGGGTGAGGTGGATGGCGTGCATTATCATTTCTACGGAGCGGCCCAGTTCCGCGCGAAGATCGACCAGGGGGAATTCCTCGAATGGGCGCTGGTGCATGGCGAACACGAGGACCGGCTCTATGGCACGCTCAAGTCGAGCGTGTTGGGCCCGCTGGTCCGCGGGGAAAACCTGATCATGAGCATCGACGTGCAAGGCGTCGAAAGCCTGCGCCGCGTGGCGCAGACCGACGCGCGCCTGCGCCACGCCTTGGCGACGATCTTCATCGTCGTGGATCACGAGCGGCTGGTCGCGCGGATGCGGCTGCGCGCCAAGGATCATGAGGAGGAAATCGCGCGGCGGATGGCGACCGCGGAGGCGGAGCTGCGCGAGGCGTCGAAATTCGACTATCGGATCGAAAGCCATACCCGCGAAGAGGACTTCGCCGCCCTGCTGAAGATTATCGAGGCTGCCCGGGCGCGGCAGCAGCGTCCGTAGCGGGGCGCTGCCGGCGGCGGCACGCTGAGGCGAAAACAGAGTTACTCCTCCTCGACCACGAAATGCGAGCCGCGGCTGCGCGGATTCAATGTGGCCGCGTGCACGATGAGCAGCGCGGTCTGGATGGCGTTGCGCAATTCGATCAATTCCCGCGTCAACCGGCAGCCCCGGTAGAAACTTTGGATCTCCTCGCGCAGCTCGAGCAGAATCCGGCGCGCGCGGGTCAGCCGCTTTGGCGAGCGCACGACTCCGGCGTAATTCCACATCGTGTGCTGGATCTGCAGCATGTCCTGGCGGATCAACACGGGGTCGGCCTCCCGGGTCGGGCTTTCCCATTCCCGCGGCTCCGGCTGACGGAACGTCTCCCGCACGATATCGGTGCCGTCGGCCAAGGCGGCAAATTTCGCGCTGACGAGACACTCCAGCAGCGAGGTGCTCGCCAGCCGGTTGGCGCCATGCAGTCCGGTGCAGCCGGTCTCGCCAATGGCGTTCAGGTGCCGGATATTCGTGCGACCCGCCAGGTCGGCATGCACGCCGCCGCAGGCGAAATGAGCGGCGGGCACGACCGGGATCGGTTCGCGGGTGATGTCGAGCCCATGTTCCAGGCACCGCTGGTAAATGCTCGGGAAACGATCCCGGATGAACTCGGGTTTCATCGCGGACAGATCCAGCAGCACGTAAGGTTCGCCGCTCGCGGCCAGCTCATGCTTGATCGCGCGCGCGACGATGTCGCGTGAGGCGAGTGAGCCGCGGGCGTCGACCGCGTCCATGAAACGCTGGCCGAGCGCGTTCAGCAGGACGGCGCCTTCGCCGCGCAAGGCCTCGGTGATGAGAAAACGGGGCGCGTTTTTCTTCGCGAACACCGTCGGGTGAAATTGCACGTACTCGAGATCGATCAGGCGCGCGCCGACGCGATAAGCCATCGCCACGCCGTGACCCACGCTGCCGGGGACGTTGGTCGAGTGCAGGAAGATCTGCCCGAGCCCGCCGGTGGCGAGGATGGTCTTCTTCGCCACGATGGCCACCGTCTCGCCCGACTGCGTGTTGAGCACGTAGGCGCCGAAGCAGGTCAAGGGCTCGTATTTGTCCGCGGCGTCACCCGAGTTGTGCGACAGCGTCAGCAAATCGATCGCGACCCAGCCGGCCCGCCGGGTGATTTTTGGCGTGGCATCGACGCGCTTTGCCACGGCGCTGAGAATCGCGTGTCCGCTGGCGTCCTTGGCGTGGATGATCCGGCGCTCGCTGTGCCCGCCCTCCCGGGTGAAATCGAGCTCACCGGACGCCGCGCGATCGAAGCCCACGTTCAGCTCGTCGAGGAGCAGCTCCTTGACCGCCAGGGGACCTTCGCGCACCAGGTGCGCGATGGCGGCGGGATTCGCCGTGCCATCGCTGGCGTCGAGAATATCGCGCGACAGCGAAGCGGGATCGGCCGCAGTGTCGTAGATGATGCCTCCCTGGGCCCAGTCGCTGTTGGCGAGCAGCGGCTCCGCGAGCGAGAGCAGCTCAACCGAGAACCCGAGCTGCGCGGCGCGCAACGCATAGGCCGACCCGGCAAGCCCGGCGCCAATCACGAGGCAGTCAGTGCGGAAGATCTGCATGCGTGGGAATTAGAATCAACGGTTCGGTGGGGAGGGGCATGACCTCAAGCCGCGGGCGGAGGCGGCGCGAGCGCTAAATGCAGCGCTGACTTGGGCCGAAAAGTGCGGGCGTTTCCCGGCCTAACGCTTGCCCGCTGCCAGAATGGTCAGGCTCAAATCCACTGCGGCCGCCGAATGCGTCAGCGCGCCCACGCTGATGACGTCGACCCCGGGGAGTGCGAAGTTGCGCACCGTTTCAAGACGAATCCCGCCGGAAACC